>JAFDET010000254.1 GCA_019310195.1 Deltaproteobacteria bacterium | reverse complement strand
GTCGTAGGCGTAGCCGTCCTTCTCGATGCTCACCATCTTGCCGCCGAGGAAGTTGTTCTTCTCGACCAGCAGGGTCCGGACGCCGCGCTTCTGCAGCAGGGTGGCGCAGGCGGCTCCTCCCGGGCCGCTTCCAATCACGATCACGTCGAAGCTGGCATCTGCCATGCTGGATTCTCCCTGTGTGGAAGCCGTCGGCTAGCCGTCGACGCCCTCCGGGGTGGACGCCTCGGCTTTGCTGGCCAGGAGCGGGAACATCTTGAGAATGAGCGTGTCGATGAAGCGGGTCTGGCGCTCGATGCCTTCCGCGGAGACGGGATCGGTGTCGAGGGTCTCGTGCAGCAGCGGCGCCAGGGCAAAGTGGCCGAACGAAGCGTGGATGAAGAGGGCGGCGACGAGCGGGAGCATGCCGTCCTCGAGATCCAGGGGTTCCGGGCTGTCCTTGAGCTCGCCGATGATGCGCTCCATCAGCGGGCGGAACCACTTGCGGGCCAGGGTGGAGAGGTAGGGCCCCTCGGCCATGGCCTCGAGGTAGATGAGGCGCGAGAAGTTCGGGTGACCGGCCAGGTGGCACATCACCTCGGCCACCAGGGCGCGGGTGGTCTCGAGCTCGCGCGGGCCGGCGGAGAAGGTCTCCAACAGCTCCACCAGCGGCTTGACGCCGCGCTCCAGGACCGCCTCGTAGAGTGCGCTCTTGCTGGGGTAGTAGTTGTAGAGGGTGGCGCCGTTCACGCCGGCGGCTTCGGCGATCTCGCGGACCCGGGTGCCCGCAAGGCCACCGCGGGCGAAGACTGCTTCGGCGGCGTCCAGGATCGCCTTTTCCGTGAAGGCGGTGCGCTCGGCCTGAGCGGCGCGAGCAGTCTGGATTTCGTCCACGTTATCGGGCATTTGCGATGCTTGGAGTCAATGAATAAACGTTCATTTACCTCAAACACAAGACAATTAGCCCAGCGCCCCCATCCCGCGCAAGGGCCCGGCTGGAGAGGCGCTACGCGTCCCGGCCGTAGACGCCGGCCGCCTGTGGCGCGAAGCGTTCCAGCAGGAAGCGCTCCTGGGGCTTCTCCGAGGCGGTCTTGGGGATCTCATCCACGACCTGCAGGTAACTCGGGACGAAGTTGGGCTCGAGGCCTTCGCGGCAATGCGCGAAGAGCGCGCCGGCGTCGAAGGCCTGCAGGTCCCGAACCGCGATGGCGGCCACCACGTCCTTCTCGCCCGGAGCGCCCGAAGCGGCCGAGATGCCGTAGACGAACACGTCGGAAACCTGCGGATCCTCCGCGATCAGCTTCTCCACGAAACCGGTGTTCACGAAGTCGCCGTTGTGGCGGATGCCGCCGCCGACCCGGTAGTCGAAGTAGAGCCAGCCCTCCGCGTCGCGATGCCCCATGTCCCCGCTGCGGTTCCAGCCCTCACGGATCTTCCTGCGCGACGCCTCGGGGTTCCCGAAGTACTCGACACTCGCGTCACCCACCTCGGGACGGCAGCAGATCTCGCCGACCACGCCCGGGGGACACTCGTTGCCGTCGGCGTCGAGCACGCGCATGTCGAGCCCGCGCATGGGCTTACCGAAGGATCCCACCGGCCCCGTGCCCGGAGCATTGTACGCCATGCCCCCGCCGTCGCTGGCTCCGTAGAACTCGAAGATGCGCACGGCGAAGCGCCGCTCGAAGGCTTCCCAGATCGCCGCCGGCATTCCTCCGCTGACCACCAGCCGGACCGGGTTGTCGGAATCGTCCTCCCGCGCCGGCTCGCTGTAGATCGCCGTGGCCATGCCGCCCACCAGCGAGAAGCTGGTGCACCCGTAGTGGCGGCAGACGTCCCACAGCCTCGACTTGCTGAAGCGACGGCTGAAGACGGCCCGGTACCCGGACATCAGCGCCGGCGCCAGTGCCGTGGCCTGGGCGTTGTTGTGGGTGAACGAGAGTCCGGTGTACGGGCGCTCGTCGTCCTGGTAGCCGAAGATGCCTCCCAGCATGCCGGTGCCGCCGAAACGCATGTGATCGCCGACGATTCCCTTGGGATCGCCGGTGGTCCCGGAGGTGTAGATGATCTGAAGCGGATGGGAGATCGCCTCCACCCGCGTGTCCACGGTCGCCGCCGGCTTGGCCAGGACTTCGTTCAAGGAGGCGACGTCGCCGAAGCCGCCGAACGATCCGGCTTCCGCAGCTCCGGACTGCAGGCCCAGCAGCCACTCCACGTCCGGCGCCTGCTCGCGCACGGCCAGCAGAGACTCCGCGCTGTAGTCCGCGCAGACGACCCCACGGCAGCCCGAGTTGCGCAGCAGGAAGGCCAGCTTGTCGCCCCGGCTCCGAGGGTCGATCGGCACGAAGAGGCACCCGGTGATCGAAGCGGCGATCATGGCTTCGACGAACTCGGGATGGTTGCGCATCATGATCGCGAAGCGGTCCCCCGGCTGCATGCCTCGCGCGACCAGGTCCGCGGCGATGCGGTTGGCGCGGGTCTGCAGGTCGGCGTAGGTCCGGACCTCGTCGGGTGTCGCGCCGCCGTCCAGGCCGAGGTGCTCGAACGTCAGCACGTCCAGATCGGGCTTCTCTTCCGCCCGGATCTGGATCAGGTCGGCCAGGATGAACGGGTTGCGTTCGCGCATGGGTTCGTTCGGCGCGGAAGTTTCAGCGCATCAGGATGTTGACGATCATGGCGGCCACTTCACCCTTGATGGTCCCGCCCCCGTTCTGGGCCAATCCGACCTTCGCGCCTTCCACCTGGCGCTCGCCGGCGCGTCCCTGAAGCTGAAGCGTGAGCTCCAGGATCTGGGCGATCCCGGTGGCTCCCACCGGATGGCCCTTGCGCAGCAGGCCGCCGGACGTGTTCACCGGGATCCGGCCGCCGAGCCGGGTCTCACCGGCCTCCAGCAGCTTCACGCTCTCACCGGGCGGACACAGGCGCAGGCTCTCGTACATCAGGAGCTCTACCGGCGCCGAGGAGTCGTGCAGCTCGACCACGTCCAGGTCCTCGGGTCCCACTCCCGCCTCGGCGTAGGCTTCGTCGACGCACAGGCTGGTGACGTTCTCCTCGGCGCCCTCGGGATGCTCGAAGTAGGAGTGCACGACGCTGGAGACCAGCCGGACGGGCTGGTCGATGCCCAGCTCGCGCGCCTTCCGTTCGCTGACCACGATGGCCGCAGCGCCGCCGTCGGCCACGGGGCAGAGCATGGGACGCGTCAGCGGCTCCGCGATCATCGGCTGGGCCAGGACTTCTTCGACGGTCATCTCGTTGCGGAACTGCGCGTTCGGGTTGAGGCTTCCGTGGTAGGAGTTCTTGGCGGACACCATGGCGAAGCTCTCGGGAGTGGAGCCGTACTCGCGCATGTGGTTCCGCGCCATCACGCCGTAGAAGTCCGCGAACATCGAGCGGGTCGTGCCCGAGCCCTCGGACTGGCCCGCGGTGATCTCCGCCATCATCTGGTCGCGCTCCTCCACGTCCACGGCCCCGGAGAAGGCGGCGTAGGTGATCATCTTGTTCTCGTGGAAGAGCTTCTCCACGCCCACCGCCAGCGCCACGTCGTAGTAGCCGGCAGCGACCATCATCGCAGCCTGGTTGAGCGCGGTGCTGCCGCTGCCGCAGGCGTTCTCGATGTTGATGATGGGGACCTTCCCCAGGCCGATGGAGCTGAGGATCACCTGTCCGCGGATCGACTCCTGCCCGGTCACGGTGCCGGCCGCGCAGTTGCCCACGTAGGCCGCTTCGATGTCGGAGAGCTCGATCCCGGCATCCTTCACGGCCGCCAGAACGGGCTCGCCGCCGAGCTGCTTCAGGCTCTTGTCCAGGTGCTTGCCGAAGGGCGTCATCGCCACGCCGGCGATGACCGTGTTCACGCGCATGCGGATTCTCCTTGGCGGCTCAGCGCCCAGTCTAGATCATGCCCGATCCGGGCAGCTTGTAACGCTCCCGGATCCCCTCGATCTCCTGCTCTCGTCCCGGCTGCGGGGCCGGAGCCTGGAGCAGCTTGTCCCCGGTCAGCTCGTCCACCACTCGCTCAGAGCGGGGGAAGGGAGTGTCACAGGAGTTGAGTTGAAAGAGTTCCTCGAAGGGCAGGCGCGGTCGCTGGCCGCCCGCGTCCGCGCTCTCCAGCGGATAGCCGACGGTCTGGGCGACGACGATGCGGCAGCTCTCCGGCAGGCCGAAGGCCTTCTGCACCTTCGACCAGTCGGCGGAGCCCTGACAGCACGTGCCCAGCCCCTGCTCGAAGGCCATCAACGTCGCCTGGGCTACGGCCTGGCCCAGGTCCATGTCCACCATGCCGGGCGCCTTCAGCGCTGCTCCGATGCGGCTGAAGAGCGGCACCAGGGTCTCCTCCAGCTCGTTGACCTTGTTGGGGCCGTACCCCAGCGCACCGCAGTGGACGAGCTCCCGCAGGCGTTCGGCGGCCAGGTCCATGGCGTCGCCCTCCACATACCAGAGGATCACCACCGGGGCGAGCCGGATCTGGAAACCCCCCACCGGCGACGGCAGGCACGCGATCTGCTCCTCCGACGCACTGTCACGATGCACCACCAGCGCGCGAACGGCGTTGTTGTTTCCGAAGTGGGAGGCGATCCGCGCCGCCTCCAACATGACCTGGATCTTCTCCAGATCCACGGGCCGATCGGGATCCAGGTAGCGGATCGAACGGCGGTTCCCGACGACTTCTCTCAACTCCATGCGTATCGGTTCTCCGGTTGCGTAGT
>JAFDET010000039.1 GCA_019310195.1 Deltaproteobacteria bacterium | reverse complement strand
CACAGCGCAGGTCGCGCTCGGCTCGCCGTCCTCGAGGGGCTCACCTTCGAGCACGACCTCGGCCCCTTCGTGCGCGGTGTCATCGACGCGACCGAGGCCACGGTGCGAACCGATGGCTTTCAAGGCTACCGCCGTCTCTCGAAGGTGGGCGTTCGGCATGAGCGGCTCGTGCAGGGACCCGATCCGGCCCGGTCGGCCGAGATCCTTCCCTGGGTGCATCGGGTCTTCGGCAATCTCAAGACCTGGCTGCGTGGCACCTTCCATGGCGTGAGCGGAAAACACCTCCCGCGCTACCTCGCCGAGTTCGTCTACCGCTTCGACCGCCGTTGGTGCGAGGGCGAGCTCTTTGGCTTCGTCCTGCAGCGGGCCGCCCAGGGCGAGCCGTTTCCCTATCGCAGGTTGGTAGCTGAGCGAGCCCGATAGGCAGGACGGGGGGTTCTCGGACATCAGAAACCCCCTTTGGAATCCCTATCCGCACCCGCGTTGGTGGGCTCCTCGCTGGCGAAGAGATCCTGCACCGTCGCAGCGCTCCCGATCGGCCCCGCGCCGCTTCCCCCGCGCTCCACATCGGCGATGCGGGTCGCCACCGCGTGGTACTCCGATGCTCGGAGATGCTCGGAGATCGCGGCCACCGCGCGCATGCCTAGCCTCGCATCTCCTTGGCCGAGATCCCGGCGGTCGACTCCACGATTCGGATCGCCGCGCGGGTGACTGCGACGAGGCTCGGGCGGTGGATCTTGTCGAGCGTGTCGATGCGATCGAAGAGGTAGAAGGGGGCCGTCAGGTAGTTGACCAGCGGAACGCCCTCGAGGTGGAAGGGGCCGCCGTCCGTCGTGGGCTGCGGGCCGAAGGCGTCGGGCCGCAGGATCAGGCTGCGGTCGACGCCCTCACGCTCGAGCGCATCCGCGACCGCGCTCTCGAGCCGTGGGATGCGGCTGGTGAAGAACCAGCGCGACTCGGGCTCGCCGGTAGGAACCAGTTCGCCGCCGCGTTCGACGACCTCGTTCGCGGCGTGCTCCAGGTGCAACTCGAGCACGATGCTCTCGAGTTCCGCCGCGTGGTCGGCGATGAAGCGGTGGACGCCCGCGCCACCGACCATGTGCCCCGCGTTCAGCAGGAAGACCAGGTGGTGCGGACGTTCCGCCGCGGACAGCTTTGACCAGTAGGCCGCCTGCGCGAAGACGAGTGACATCCCCGAGGCGTCCTCGACCGCCGACGACCACGGGCCGTCGTGGTGCGAGCCGATCACGACGCGATCGGCGTCGGCTCCCGGCAGCTCGCCGACCACGTTATGGCAGGTGACCGTCTCGCGCACCGAGTCGACCCGCAGCCGCACGCGCACCGGCCCGCGGGCGAGGAGGCCCCGCAGGCGAGCACCGTCGCTCCCGCGCAGCCACACGCCGGGGATCGGCCGCTCGACGCCGTCGTACGGGACGTAGTACTCGAAGCCGTCGCCCGGATAGCCGCTCAAGGTGCCCAGGAACGCCGCCGCGCCGGCTTCGATCGACGGCTCCATCACCGCCTGGATCTGTGCGCCGAAGGGCAGGACCTGCTCTGTTCCGTCGAAGCTGCCACGCGGATCGATGATCCTGCCGCCCGGGTTGATGCCGACGTCGATCTTTCCCTCGAGCTCGTCGATCACGCTGCCGCCGCCGACCGGCGCGGCGGGCGGGATGCGGATCATCGGCACGTCGAAGAGCGATGCCTTGCCCGACACGCCGCCGCCGTCCGCGCCGAACTCTGCCAGCTCGAGCTCCGTCTCTTCGCAGGGCGCCGAGTGCGGCAGCGGGAAGCACGGCACTTCGAAGTCCTCGCCCTGCGCGCTGACGTGGAGCGACCACGAGCGCGGCTCCCAGCAGGGGAGGGCGACCGGCTCCAGCCGCACGTCCTGCAGTCCGAGCTCGCGGAAGCGCTCGGCCGAGAACTGCTCGGCCTGGCGGTCCGCGGGATAGCCGGGCCGTCTCACACCCCAGTCGAAGATCTGCTCGATCCAGTCGTAGATCCGCTTCTCGTCGACGATCCACTGCTCGCGCATTCCCGGCTCCTCCTTGGACGAGCCTACGCCAGCAGTACCAACCGGCACCAGCGGTCGAGTGTCGGGTCGTCCATGGCCGCCGACCAGAACACCGCGAGCCAGCGGCGCGCCGGCGCGTACAGCTCGCCCAGGCCCTGCTCGGCGAGCCACTCCTGCGCAGTGCCGCGATCGCGATCCGTCGCGGCCCGCGTGATGGGCGGGTCCAGGTAGGCGGCGGCCAGCGGGTCGAGGCGGCGGTCTCCGCCTACGGTCTTGCCAAGCCGAGATGCCCCGGGGAGTTCCCACTTCGGGGCCTATCGGACCTCAACTTCCCCCTTGTTCGGCCTATCCGCCTCCACGGGGGATCTCAGCCTACCAAGACCCGTAGGGAAGCTGCGCGGCCCCCGCGGCTCCGAGCCGCTGAGGAGGCTCGTCACCTCGCTGTAGTATCCCGAGAACTGGAATCGGTCTCGGCGAGGAGCCGGCGCATGCAGAGCGACGGGCGGATCTTCTACGGCTGGTGGGTCGTTGCGACGTGCTTCGTCGTGAACTTCGTCGTCTTCGGCATCTCCGTGAACACGTTCACGGTGTACATGAAGCCCATCGAGGCCGACCTGGGATGGTCTCGGGCGCAGATCTCGCTGGCCCTCACGTTCGCCGCTCTCGCGATGGGCGCCGGAGCGCCGCTCGTCGGCCGGCTAATCGACCGCACCGGTGCGAGGGCGACCATGGCGGCGGGAGCCGCGGTGGTCGGAGTGAGTTCGATTTTGCTCGCGAGCGCGCATTCGCTCGGTTTCTTCTACGCCGTATTCATCGTCTCCGGCCTTGGCCAAGGGGGCGCAACGGTGATTCCCATCTCGCTCGTGATCGCGAACTGGTTCGAGGCGCAGCGCGCCAAGGCGCTCGGGATCGCGATGACCGGCACGGGCCTCGGCATGATGGTGATGGTTCCGGTCACGAGCTGGATCGTCTCGACCTGGGGCTGGCGAAGCTCCTTCCGGATCATGGGATGCGTCATCCTCGCCACGGTGCCGCTCACGCTGCTGCTGATCCGCACCCGGCCCAAGGACATGAACCTGCTGCCCGACGGCGACATGGGGTCCGACGTGGCGCCGGCGGCGGCCGGCGGGCTGACGCTGCCCGAGGCCGTTCGAACGCCGGCCTTCTGGCTGATCGGCGCCATGATGCTGCTCATCGGCCTGGTGGCGATGGGCGTGGGCGTGCATCTCATGCCTTATCTCACCGACATCGGGCACCCCGAGGCCACTGCCGCGCTGCTCATCTCCGTCATCGCCGCATTCACCGTGATCGGAAAGCTCGGGGTGGGCTACCTGGCGGACCGCTGGGGGACCCGTCCGGCCATCGGGCTGGCCTTCTCCGGGATCGCGATCGGGGTCCTTCTCCTGATGGGCGCCGGAAGCTTCGCCGCGGCGTGCTGCTTTGCCGTTGTCTGGGGCTTCGCCGTCGGCGCACCGCTTCTCTTGAACCCGGCCCTGGCGGCCAACTGCCTGGGTCTCAAGAGCTTTGGTGCGGTATTCGGAACTCTCACCCTGCTCAACACGGTCGGCGTCGCGGCGGGAGCCGTCATTTCGGGAGTCATCTACGACTCCGCCGGCACGTACTTTCCGGCGTTCGTACTCTTCGCCGCACTCACCGCCGTGGCTGGAACGTGCGGCGTGCTGGCGCGACGGTCGTTCTAGAACCCATCTCAGAGATACTGTCAAATCTTGTGGATTGCCGGCTCTGAGGATCGGGCGCGAACCGTCGACCGTCTCGCAAGGCTCCGGCGGGCCGGCAGAGCTAGAATCCGGTCCGCCTGCGGGCGTTGAATTCTCGGCTGGATCTGAGAGGAGGTGGGCGCATCCTCACCCGTTGTTTCCTGGCGCTGGTCCTGTGCTCGGCGCTGCCGGCGACTGCGGCTCGTGGCTTGGCCGACGAGGGCGAGTTCCTGGTTGGCCATGAGCTCACGGTGCGTCTGATCCCCGCGGATCACCGCCTCGAGGCCGAGGATCAGATCTCCTTACCCAGACGAGTCCTGTCTGAAGAGTCCCTCCACTTCCTGTTGAACTCGGGACTCGAGGTCGAATCGCTCGACCCGGGCTACGCGGTCGAACTCGTCGGGGAGGCCAGCGATGCGTCCGTCGGGTCCGAAGAGCCGCTCCGCGCGGGCGGGGCTTCGGTCCGGAAGTACCGGCTGAGGCCGACGGGAGGGGTCTGGCCCGCCGACGCCCGGCCCCGGCTCGGGCTCAGGGGCACGATTCGACATCCGCTGATCGGGGAACGGGAGCGGTACGCGCGAAGCTTCTCTCGAACCTCCGGGACGATCGGTGAGGAGGGGGTGATGCTGGCCGGGGCCTCGTTCTGGCTGCCCACATTCGGAGAGGAGCTCGTCACCTTCCGTCTCACGGTCACGATCCCGGAGGGGTGGGATGTCGTCAGCCAGGGAGAGCGCACCCTCCACGAGGTGGAGGGAGGATTGCGCCGGGTCCGCTGGGACAGCCCGGAGCCGATGGATGAGCTCTACCTGGTGGCGGGTCGCTACACCGAGTACTCGCGCTCCCAAGGGGGCGTCTCCACCCATGCGTTCCTTCGCTCGCCGGATCCGAGCCTGGCTGCGAAATACCTCGACGTCACGACCCAGTACCTCGAGATGTACAGCAGCCTGATCGGCCCGTATCCGTACAAGAAGTTCGCACTGGTCGAGAATTTCTGGGAGACCGGCTACGGGATGCCCTCCTTCACCCTGCTCGGCCCCAAGGTCATTCGCCTCCCGTTCATCCTGCACTCGTCCTACCCCCACGAGATCCTGCACAACTGGTGGGGGAACTCCGTCTACGTCCGCTACGCGCAGGGGAATTGGAGCGAGGGGTTGACGGCCTATCTCGCGGACCACCTGGTCAAGGAATCCCAGGGCAAGGGGATCGACTACCGGCGCGACGCGCTTCGGACGTACCGATCCTTCGTCCGCGAAGAGGCGGACTTTCCTCTCTCCCATTTCCGGTCTCGTCACTCCCCCGCCAGTGCGGCGATCGGCTACGGAAAATCCTTGATGCTCTGGCACATGCTTCGCCGCCAGTTGGGCGATCCGACGTTCGTAGAGGGGCTTCAGAGGCTCTACCGGGAGTTCCGCTTCAAGCGCGCGTCCTTCCAAGACATCGAGCGGGTCTTCGCAGAGGCGTCCGGGCAGGACCTGGAGATGTTCTTTCACCAGTGGGTGGAGCACGCAGGGGCCCCGATGCTCTCGCTCGAGACCGAGGCCCTCGGCGGCCAGCGTCTGCGGATCCGGGTCCACCAGGACCAGCCGGGAATCCTCTACGAGTTCACCGTTCCCATTGCCGTCACACTCGCGGATGAGCCTGACGTCCAGATCTTCCCCCTCGTGATCAAGGAGCGCGTGACGGAGTTCGAGCTCGAGCTGCCCGCCGCCCCTCTGCGCGTCGACCTCGATCCGTACTTCGATGTGTTCCGCCGCCTCGATCCCGGAGAGACCCCTCCCACGCTGGGGGACCTGTTCGGCGCGCCCAAGGTGACCCTGGTGCTGCCGGACGGGAACGGGGGCGCACTCGCGGAGGGCTGGGAGGATTTCGCGCGCACCTGGTCATCCGGTTCGACGGGGGACGTCGAGGTCGTGCACGAGAAGGAGCTCGAGACCCTTCCCGCGGATCGTGCCGTATGGGTGCTCGGCACCCACAACGGCTGGCGAAGCGCTCTCCTCTCCCAGCTGCACGTCTACGGCGCAGGGCCAGAAGAGGGCTCGCTTCGCGTCGGCGGGCTGCAGCTCCCACAGGCGGGACACTCCTTTGCGTACTCGGTGACGCATCCCGAACGGCCGGATCTGGCCCTGGGCTGGGTCGGTGCGGACGACGCCGGGGCTCTACCGGGACTGGCTCGCAAGCTCCCACACTACGCCCGGTACTCCTACCTCGCCTTCTCCGGGGAGGAGCCCACGAACGTGGCCAAGGGCCAGTGGGAGGCGGTCGGCTCTCCGCTCGTCCGGGGGCTCGTCCCGTCGGTCCTGCCCCCGCGTGCGCGTCTCCCCGCCCGCCAGCCGCTCGCCCGACTCGGCCCGTTGTTCGATTCCGAGCGGCTGATGAGCCACGTGCGGGTCCTGGCGGCCGATGCGCTCGAGGGGCGCGGTGTGGGCACGCCCGGCCTCGAAGAGGCGGGCGACTACATCGCGCGCGCCTTCGAGAAGGCCGGGCTCGAGCCCGGCGGGGAGGATGGCAGCTTCTTCCAGACCTGGAGCGAGCCCGAAGGCCCACGCGGGAAGCCGGCCGCCTTGCGCAACATCGTCGGCGTGCTGCGCGGAAGGAGGGCGGAGTGGGGAAACCAGTCGGTAGTCGTCGGAGCCCACTACGATCATCTCGGGAGGGGGTGGCCCGACGTCCGCGCAGGGGAACGAGGCCAGATCCACAACGGTGCCGACGACAACGCGTCCGGCATCGCGGTGCTGCTCGAGCTGGCGACCCTGCTCGCAGGCAAGGGCGCGCCCGACCGCACCCTGGTGTTCGTGGCCTTCGCCGGAGAGGAGTGGGATCGGAAGGGCTCGAGACACTACGTTCGATCGATGGAGGCATGGCCCGCGAAGGAGACCCTGGCCATGGTCAACCTCGACAGTGTCGGCCGGCTCGAGGGAAAGAAGCTGCTTCTCCTCGGTGCGGGCACAGCCGAGGAGTGGATCCACATCGCGATGGGGGTGGGGTTCACGACCGGCATCGAGGCGACCGCCGTCCTGGACGACCCCGGCGGGAGCGACCAGGCGAGCTTCCACGAGGTCGGGATTCCAGCCGTACAGGTCTTCACGGGGACGCACGGTGACTACCACCGCCCGGGCGATGACGCCGACAAGATCGACCCGGGAGGTCTGGCGGAAGTCGCCCTTTTCGTCCGGGAGATGGTCGTGTACCTGAGCGAGCGGGATCGACCGTTGACCTCCAAGGGCGAGACCGTGGGTTCGGGGTCGACCGGGTCCGGGGCCGCAGACAGACGTCGGGTCGGGCTCGGCACCGTTCCCGACTACTCGTTCGCCGGTCCCGGGATCCGCGCGGCTTCGATCATCGAGGGATCTCCGGCCGCATCGGCGGGCTTGAAGGACGGGGACATCCTCCTTGCCATCGACGCTCAGGATCTCACCGATGTAAGGGTCTATGCTGAGATCCTGCGCAAGCATCGGCCGGGGGACCGGATCCGGATCCGGGTCCGGCGCGGGCAGGAAGAGCTGGAGTTCGAGGCGAGCCTGGAAGCTCGGTAGACGGGAGCTGGGAATGATGCCGTTGTCCAGAACGCTTCGAAGGCGGCTTGCAGCCGTCGTCGGCCTGCTGGCCTTGCTCGGCGCGCGCCCGGAGGCCACCGCACCCACGGCGGTGGAGCGGGAGGATGAGCCGCGTCTTCGGAACGTCCGCCAGCTGACCTTCGGGGGCGAGAATGCGGAGGCCTACTGGAGCGTGGATGGGCGGGAGCTGATTCTGCAGGCCACCCGGGAGGGGCTGGCCTGCGACCAGATCTTCCGGATGAATGCGGATGGTTCCGAGGCGCGGATGGTCTCCACGGGCAAGGGGCGTACGACCTGCAGCTTCATTCAGCTGGACGGCAGCATCCTGTACTCCTCGACACACGGCCACGACGCGGGCTGTCTGTGGAATCCGGATCGCAGCGAGGGGTACGTCTGGCCGGTCTATCCCGAAATGGACATCTGGCGTGCCGGTCCAGACGGCGAGAATCCGCAGATCCTGTTCCAGTCCCCTGGATACGATGCGGAGGCGACCGTCTGCCCAAAGGATGGCCGCATCGTCTTCACTTCGAGCAAGGACGGCGATCTCGAGCTCTACGTGATGGACCGCGACGGGCGCAGCGTCACGCGCCTGACTCACACTCCCGGCTACGACGGTGGAGCCTTCTTCTCACCCGACTGCACCAAGATCGTCTGGCGCGCTTCCCGGCCGACGGGAGAGGAGCTCGAATCCTACCGGGCCCTGCTTGCGAAGAACCTCGTGAAGCCGTCGAAGCTCGAGATCTTTGTTGCGGACGCGGACGGATCCAACGTCGTCCAGGTCACGAACAACGGCGCCGCCAACTTCGGCCCCTACCTGCATGCCGACAACGAGCGCATTCTCTACGTCAGCAACCAGCACGACCCGCGGGGCCGGAACTTCGACATCTTCCTGATCAGAGTCGATGGAACCGGCCAGGAGCAGGTCACGCACAATCCCACGTTCGACGGTTTCCCGATGTGGAGCCACGATGGAAAGAAGCTGGTCTTCGCCTCGAACCGGAACAACGAAGCCCGGGGCGAGACGAACGTGTTCGTTGCCGACTGGGTGGAGGATTGACCCCCCCTGGCGTCATCGTCGACTTCTTCAACGGTTTCACGACGGATCCGTCCGGGAACATCCTCTCCTGGAATATCTACGTGAAGCTACCGACGCCGAACGGCGACTCCTTCATATCGACCTTCTCCAGCAGCACAAGCTTCTTCGGGATCGACGACGGCTGCTTCACGGGCGCCTCGTTCTGCGACAGCAGCGGCAGGAGCGCGATGGTCCCCGGCGTCATGACGCTGGTTCCCGAGCCTGCGACCGTGCTTCTCCTCTGCGCGGTGGCGGGGATGCTGGCAGCGAGAAGGCGCTAGACGGAAGCTTCGGCGGACTTCTCCGCCGCAGCCAGCATCCAGACCCCGTGCTCGTGGGGGAAGCGGGCGGCCACGAAGCCCGCGTCGGCAAGGCGCCCCTCGAACTCTTCGCGGCTGAAGGCGTGCACGCCCATCATCCGTTCGCGCTGCTCGGCGCGCCGCACCTCGCGCTCGCTCGGGCCGCGCCGGAAGACGGCGGCCGTGAAGCGCCCTCCCGGCGCCAGGACCCGCTGGATCTCCGCCAGGGCCCGCGGCACGTCGGGGAACAGGTGCACGGCGCCGCAGCAGTTGACCACATCGAAGCAGCCGGAGCGGAAGGGCAGATCCAGCGCGCTGCCACGGACCAGGTCCAAGTTGCCGCACCCCTCCTCCCGAGAACGCCGCAGGGCCTGGGCCAGCATGGGAGTCGAGAGGTCCAGCCCCACCACTCGGCCGTGGGCCAGGCGGTGTGCGAAGGGGCGGGTGTAGATCCCCGAGCCGCACGCCAGGTCCAGGACCCGCCGGGCCTTCTCCAGGCGCGCCTCGCGGCTGAGCGTGGCGAGCTCCTGGTCGAAGGGGATGCCCGCGATCCGGGCGAAGAGGCCGCTGCGGCGCCAGAACCGGCTCTCGTAGATCGAGACCAGCGGACGCCACTCCATCAGGCGCTGGCCGAGGCTTTTCGAAGGTTTGGGGCCCACTTCCAGCATCTCCTGCCGCCAGGATACCGGCTCGCGGACCCTTCATTCACCTTTGCTGCGTCGTCAACTCACCTTCCCTGCGGTCGATAAGGGATGGGGGCCGCCGGGCCCCGCGAAGGGAGAAGCCGTGATCGAGAGCGTCGAGATCCAGGAGCCCGTGGGGCTGGATGACTACGCGGAAGTGGTGCACCTGGCCCAGGCCGTCCACTCGCTGCGGGAAGAGGCCTCACGGCTGCTGCCGGCGCTGGCCGGGCGCAAGGTGTGGATGGTGAACTCCACGGCCCAGGGCGGCGGCGTGGCGGAGATGCTGCCCAAGCTGGTGGCCATGCTGAACGAGCTGGGCGTCACCACCGAGTGGCTGGTGATGGGGACCGAAGACTTGCGCTTCTTCGACCTCACCAAGCGCCTCCACAACCTGATCCACGGCGCCGGCGACCCCGGCCTGACCGACGAGGACCAGCAGCTCTATGCCGCCGTGAGCTCCGAGAACGCAGCGGAGCTGAAGCGGCGGATCGGCCCCGACGACATCCTGGTGATCCACGACCCGCAGCCCCTGGGCATGGGCGCCCTGGTCAAGCGCGAGCTCGGCATCCCCTTCTTCTTCCGCTGCCACATCGGCCTCGACGAAGACTCGCCGGAGACCCGGGCCGCCTGGAGCTTCCTGCGTCCCTACGCGGAGCTCTGCGACTACGCGGTCTTCTCGGCGCCGGAGTACATCCCGGCCTACCTGGCGGGGAAGGCCGGCATCATCAGCCCCGCCATCGATCCGCTGAGCTTCAAGAACCGCGAGCTCTCGGCCCACAAGCTGGCCGGCATCCTGAAGAACTCCGGCCTGGCGTCCTCGCGACACCCGGTGGTGCCCGCGAGCTACCACGAGCAGGCCACGCGCCTGCGCCCCGACGGCCATTTCGCGCCGATGAACGAGGAGACCGAGATCGGGATTCCCTTCCGTCCCATCGTCCTGCAGGTCTCGCGCTGGGATCGGCTCAAGGGCTACAGCCCGCTCCTCGACGGCTTCGTGTGCATGAAGCAGGCCCTGGTCGGAAGCGACGTCTCCCCCCGGCAGCGGCGGCGGCTGGGCAACGTGCGCCTGGTGCTGGCAGGGCCGGAGCCCTCGGCCGTGGCCGACGATCCCGAGGCCCTGTCGGTGCTCGCGGAGCTGATCGACGCCTACCGCGACCTTCCCCACTGGCTCCAGGACGACGTGGCCCTGGTGTCGCTTCCCATGGCCTCGCGGGAGGAGAACGCCTTGATGGTGAACGCCCTGCAGCGCTGCTCCAGCGTCGTGGCCCAGAACTCGCTCCAGGAGGGCTTCGGCCTGACCGTGACCGAAGCCATGTGGAAGCAGCGCGGCATCCTGGGCAGCCGCGCCTGCGGCATCCGCCAGCAGATCCGCGACGGCATGGACGGCCGCCTGGTCTCCGACTGCGAGAACCCGGAGGAGATCGCGTCGCTCCTGGAATCGATGCTCGACGACCTGCCGGGTCGCACGCACTGGGGCCAGAGCGCCCAGCTCCGCGTACACGACGAGTTCCTGGTCTTCACCCAGGTCCGGCGCTGGATCGAGACCCTGGCCGATCGCCTGCGCGCCTGATCGGAGCGCTGCAACGGACCGATCTCGGCGCTCAGCGTCGCGGCACGACGGCGACGCGCTCGTGGTCGCGGAGCACCCAGGCCTCGTCCCACTCGGCCCCGCGCACGTCGAGCTCGGAGCGCACCGGAATGCCGTCCTCGCGCCGGGTGTGCAGGCGCCGCGAGTAGGGCCAGGCGACCGGTCGCCCATCGCGCAGCAGCAGGATGCCCGGCGCGTCGGCCCGGTCGCCGCCGCGCCAGCGCGCCACGACCCGGCCGCGCTGTAACCTGGCTTCCACCAACTCGAGTGCGCTCTTGCGCTCCGGTGAGTCCGCCACCTGGAAGCCGCCCACGCCGTGGAACTTCCCGTCCTCACCCAACAGCCCCCAGGGCTTCCACATGCCGCGCAGGAACGCCGGCAGCAGCGCCAGCGTCCGCCAGCCGATGCTCGCCAGCACGCCGAGGTCCGCGAGACGCGGCTCGTCGGGGAACCAGCCGCGCATGCGAGCCAGCGCCCCGGAAGGCAGGGACGAGGGCAGCGCGCGCAGCACCGAGCGCGCGTCCGTCTCCGCCACCAGGCTGCCGCCCACCAGTGCGTCGCCGCGACGCTGGGCCACCAGCCGCAGCCGGGTCAGCGGAACCGGGAAGGCGGTGACCTCGAACAGGCACTCGCCCGATTCGAGCTCCAGGGTGCCGTCGCGCCAGGTGCCGTCGAAGGCGTAGTAGAGCACCCGCGGATCCGGCACACCGACAGCACTGCCTGACTCGTCCATCCCGAAGCGCTGCACGCCCCAGGCGATCACGCGCTCGCCCTCGCGCTTCAGGATGCCGATGTCGATGCTCAGACTCGCCAGCCCGATCTGGTCGAAGCTGGGCACGATGGAAGGCGCCTGCACCGAGAGCCGCGACGCGCGGAAGCCCTCGCACAGCGGCCCCTCGCGACTCTCCACCCAGGGGATCTCCAACTCCTCGTCGAAGGCGTGCTCGACGTCGCCCGCGCGGTAGGTGCCGCGCAGGCGCACGGCGGATCCCGGCGCGGCCTTCACGTGCACCTGGCTCCCGTCCGGGCAGACGGGCCCGTTGGCCGAGAGGATGCGCCCCGGCAGCGTGACACCGCCCTCGCTGTGCAGCACGCGCACCCCGACCGTATCGCCCGGGCCCACCGGCTCGCCGGCCGCACCACCAGGCCTGCACACCACCAGCCGCGGGCCGTCGCGCTCGGGCTCAGCAGGCCGCGCGTCGGGGACCGCGCCGTAGGGCACGTACACGATGTCGCCGCTGGCCGAGGCCGTGGCCAGACCGTGCCGCCCCAGCGCCACCGATGCGTTCAGGTTGCAGAGCGTGCCCGGGCGCCGCGTGTCGTGGCGCCACTTCACCGAGCCGTCGCGCTCCAGGGCCGTCAGCCAGCCGTCGCCGCCCGGAACGTACAGGTGCTCACCCACCGCCACCGAGCCGCGGATCGCGTCGCCCAGCCAGCGCGTCCAGCGCACGGCGCCACTGCGCAGATCCAACCCGTAGACCACTCCGTCCGCCGACCCGATCACCACCTGGTCGTCGTCCACGGCGGCAGACGCGTACACCGGCCCGCCCGTGGGCGTGCGCCACACCACGCGCCCGTCTGCGGCATCCACAGCGGTCACGTGGTGATCGAAGCTGCCGACGATCACCAGCCCCTCGGCCACGGCCGGCGAGGATGCGATGAAGTTGCCCAGGTTGCGGCGCCAGCGGACCCGGCCGGTCTCCAAATCCAGCGCGTAGAGACAGCGGTCGAAGGACGGCACGAACACCCGCTCGTCTTCGAAGGCCGGCGCGCCCCAGATGTGCAGGCCCGTGGGCGTGGCCCAGCGCACGCCCTCGTAGGGCTCGATGGCGTACAGGTAGAAGTCGTCGTTGCCGGCGTAGAGCCAGCCGTTCGGACCGAGGACGACGTTGCCCTCCCACCAGTAGATGGTCGAAGGCGTGACCCGCGTGCGGTCCAGCATGCGGTCGTAGCGCCAGCGCTCCACGCCGTCCGCGTCGAAGCCGTAGATGCGCCCGTCGCCACCGGGCACCCAGACCGTTCCGTCCGAATCGATGCACGCCGCCGAGTCGATGATCTCGTCGGTCTGGGCGCGCCAGACCACCCGACCGCTCTCGGGATCCAGGCGATAGAAGCAGCAGTCCGCCGAGCCCACGTAGATCTGCTCGCCGGCGCCGATCACCGGGGTCGAGAAGACCGGCCCGCCGGTGGGGAAGCTGCGGATCGGCCAATCCCTCGGCTCGGGCGCCAGCCGCGCCCGGCCCAGGTTGGCCGAACCGCCCCGCATCGAGGGCCAGGGCGCCGACCGTTCGGGGGGGCCGCTCATGAGCGGAAACATAACGAGTTCGGCTTCGACGCGGTGGTATGGTGGCCCGGCACCGAGGAAGCTGGAGCGTGGGCGAAAACCCGATCGAGCGCGTCGTCACCCTGGACATCGTCCGGGGCCTGGCCATCCTCGGGATGGTCTTCCTGCACAACGGCGCCTTTCACTTCGCCAAGGTGGAGGAGGCGCTGAAGTCGCCCCCGCCCTGGCTGATGGCGTTTGGCTTCCTGCTGCTGTGGGCGGGCCTCTTCGGCGTGGTGTCCGGGGCCGCCAACGCGACGACCGCGCTGCGGCGGCTGGGCCGGGAGGCCGAGCACAAGAACGGACCCTGGCGCTACCCGCGCTCGCTGGTGTTCGGAGCGCTGCAGACCTTCGCCATCCTCTTCGTGCTGCACTGGGTGTGGACGCTCGTCGTCGGCAACTCGGCCGTCACCCGGGACCCCAACGATCCCACCCTGCGCGTGACGCTGATTCCGGGCCTGATGTACTACGGCTTCTTCCCGCGCATCCACCCGGAGAGCTGGGTCTTCGCCAGCGCGCTGTGGATGATCGCCTCCAACGTGCTGCTCGTCGCGCTGACGTTCCGCTGGATCTACCGCCGCCGCCCGCCGCGTGAGGGCGACGGTCTGACGCGCTCGCTGCTGCTGATCGGCGCGCTGGTCCTGCTGGCCGCACCCCTCCTGCGCACGTTGCTGTTCCCGCTGATGACGGCCCTGGTGGCGCGCGGGGGAGCGTCGATCGCGGCGGCGGTTCCGCTGGCCCTGCTGATCAACGACCCGAACCCGGTGTTTCCGTTCTTCGCCTACGGGCTGCTGGGCGCCGTCGTCGGCGCGGCGCTGGTGCGGAACGAGCCGCGCCGCCCGCTCTACATCGTGATGGGACGCTGCGGCCTGGTGCTGGTGGCCCTGGGCGCAGCGGGCGTGGCGGCCAGCGGCGGGGTCGTCCTCGCCGCGCGCGAGGAGATCTGGGGCCAGTCCGCGCTCTACTTCACCTCGCTGGCGTACCTGTTGCTCGGTGTCTTCGCCTGGCTGCTGATCGGGCTGCTGGCGGCCTTCGATCCCCCGGCCGGCTCCGGGCGCACCCCGTGGCGTCCCGCCTGGCTGCCCTCGCTGCTGCGCTTCGGCCGCCTCAGCCTGACGGTCTTCATGCTCGAGGGAATCCTGGGGATGGCTCTGCGCATCGGCCTCGACGCACTGAAACCGGGCTGGAACGACGTCCTGTGGCCGGTGCTGCTCTTCGCACTGGGCAATCTGCTCGTGTGGCACGGGATCCTGGTGCTCTGGGAGCGCGCGGGCTATCGCGGCTCGCTGGAGTGGTGGATGGCGAAGATCCGCCGCACGGAGGACCGCGCCCGGGCGCTGCGCGCCGGCAGCTGACCCGGCGGCGGGTGTGACCCCGCCTGTCACACCTCTCTGCCACCCTCTCTGCAGATTCCGCGCCGGGCGGAGTATTCTCGCCCGGCGCGGCTTCGCGTCGGCGCGGGGCACCGAGGTTGCAGATGGAGCGTATCTTCCTGGGTTGGGACGGCATGCCGCTGGAGCGGGCGGCGGACTGGCTCGTCGAGCGGTTCGACACCGACATGGCCGGCGTGCTCGTGGCGCTGCCCGGCGCGCGCAGCGGACGGCTCCTCGTCGAGCGGATCGCTCGGCTGGCCGGCCCGGCGCTGCGCCCGCCCACGGTGGTGACCGCCGGCCTGGCCAGCGACGAGCTGCTCGAAGTCGAGGGCGCTGCGGCGGACCGGCTGGTGCGCACGCTGGCCTGGAAGAAGGCGCTGGCGGAGCTCGACCCCGGCAGCCTGTCCCGCATCGTCGCCCGGGCACCGGGGCGCGACGACCTGGCCGGCTGGATGCGGCTCGCGGAGGAGGTGCGCGGGCTCTTCGGCGAGGTCGCCGCCGAGGGCCTGCAGTTCGCCGACGTGGCGGAGAACGAGGTACTGGCCCCGCTGGAAGGCGAGCAGCGACGCTGGCACGCCCTGGCCTCCGCCCAGACGCGGATGGCCGAGCTGCTGGCGGAAGCGGGCTTCGTGGATCCCCATCTCGGGCGACTCCAGGCGATCGAGTCGCAGAAGGCGCGAACCGTGGGCGAGGTCGTGCTCGTGGGCGTGTCGGAGATGAACGCGCTGCTGCGCAGCGCGCTGGACCTGTGCCA
>JAFDET010000253.1 GCA_019310195.1 Deltaproteobacteria bacterium | reverse complement strand
GAGGGCCTGGTGCGCATGCGGGTGCGCCCGTACTACTGCTACCAGGCCCAGCTGCTCGAGGGGACGGCCCACTTCCGAGTTCCCGTGGAGGAGGGCCTGGCGCTCTTCCGCAGCTTGCGCGGCCGGACCAGCGGCTTCGCCATCCCTCAGTATGTACTCGACACCCCGTACGGCAAGGTCCCGTTGCAGCAGCCGTTTTTCCGTGGGCGCGAGGGCGACGACGTGATCGTCGAGACTTTCGATGGACGCCTTTGGCGCGAGCCCAATCCGCGCTGAGCAAGCTAGGCTCCCGCGCCATGCACAAGCTGCTTCGAGTCGCCCCGCTGCTGATCCTCTGGGCCCTGGCTACTCCGGCCGCCGCCCAGCAGATCGTCGTGAACGAGGGCGAAGAGCCGCGCGCCCGGCCCCTGATCCTGCCCTACGCCTTCTACACGGAGCGCATGCAGCTGGCCCTGGGCGCCTTCGCCGGCGAGTTCGGCGGCATCCAGCCCCAGGCCAGCTGGTTCGCCACGCCCTACGTCAGCACCAACGGCAGCGCGGGCTTCTACGGCGGGATCTGGGACTACCAGGTTCCCTTCCTGCAGCGCCTCTTCGTGCGCGCCTACGGCCACTTCGGAAGCTGGGAGGAGAGCCGCGCCTACACCTCGCTCAATGCGCGCCCCCCGATCGACGCCTTGCGGCCGGGCAGCAACGACTCGGACGAGGACGACTTCGTCGACGACTCCAGGTTCGACGTCTGGGCGAATGCGCCGCTGCGCTACCTGCTGCCCATGGGCCACGCGCGTACGCCCGACGAGATCATCTCTACCTACGTGCTGCGCGACGGCCTGCTGGTGGACGGAGCCTCCGGCGGCGAGAGCTGGAACCCGCTGGAGAGCGGGCTCACCTTCGTGCACCTGGAGCCGTTCATGCAGCGTCAGTCCTACGACGTGGACCGCGGCAACAGCCGCATCGAGACCTACGGCTTCAAGTTCGGTATCGACCACGACAACCGGGACTTCCGGGGCAACCCCTCCCGCGGCCATCGGCTCCAGGCCTACGTCAGCCACGATCCCGGCTGGATCGGGCGCTCCGAGGAGTGGACCTTCTGGGAGGTCGAGGCCAGCAAGTACTTCTCCCTGGGCGAGACCAAGCACCTGCGGCAGACCGTCCTGGCCGTGGACTTCTGGACCGGCGACACGCCCTCAGGCACGGCGCCCTACTTCCAGGGCGCCCGGCTGGGTGGCTACTACCGCCTGCGCGGCTTCGAGGACAATCGCTTCAACGACCAGGCCGCCATCCACTACGCCGCGGAGCTGCGGCTCACGCCGCGCTGGAACCCGATTCCCCACATCGACCTGATGGGCGGGATCGAGATCGACTGGTTCCAGGTGGTGCTCTTCGCCGAGGTGGGCCGCGTGGCCGACTCCTGGGACGTGTCCGAGCTGCACAGCGACATGAAGTGGGACGCCGGCATCGGCCTGCGCGCGATGATCCAGAAGGCCGTCTTCCGCGCCGACGTAGCCGCCTCCGAAGAAGGCGCCCGCTTCATCGCCATGGTCGCCCACCCCTTCTGACCTGCACAGAGGGACGTTCCTGCATAACTGCACGGAGTACCACTCCTGCATTGGGGGACGTTCCTGCATAACTGCATTGGGGGTCAGTCCTGCATGCCAGGAGTGGCACTCCGTGCAGTTACGCAGGAACGTCCCTCTGTGCAGTAACCTGCGGGATGGGGGGGCTGGGTGAGCCAGGGTTCGGAGCCGGCGGCGCATGGGCGGCGGATTGGCGCGGCGGCGGCGCTGCTGGCTGGGAGCGTCCTGCTCTCGCGCGTGATTGGCTACGTGCGCGAGATGGTGCTGGCGTGGCAGGTAGGCGTCAGCGCCGAGATGGACGCGTACCGCGCGGCCTTCATGCTTCCGGACATCCTGAACCACTTGCTGGCGGGCGGGGCGCTCTCCATCGCCTTCATCCCGCTCTACGCCCGAGCTCGCGAGCAGCGGGGCGACGTTGCCGCCGAGCGTTTCATGGCCACGGTCCTGGGTACCCTGGGGCTGGCGGCCCTGCTCTTCACGGCGCTGATCTGGCTCTTTGCGGAGCCGCTGGTCGGGTTCCTGTTCGACGGCATGGAGCCCGAGATCAGGGCGCTCACGGTGCGGCTCACCCGGATCGTGCTGCCCGCCCAGGTCTTCTTCGTGACCGGCGGCATCTTGCGCGGTGCGCTCATGGCGCGGGGACGCTTCGGCGCCCAGGCGGCCGCGCCGCTGGTCTACAACCTGGCCATCATCGGCGCCGGGCTGGGCCTGGGCCGAGGACCCGAGGGCTTCATCTGGGGCGCCCTGCTGGGCGCGGCGCTGGGGCCGTTTGGAATCGCTCTGTTCGACGCCCTGCGCATCCTGCGCGTGCGTCTGCGGATCGCTCCCGCGGATCGCGAGTTCCTGAGATACTTGCTGGTGGCGCTGCCGCTGATGATCGGGGCCTCGCTGCTCACTGTGGACGAGTGGTACGAGAAGGTCTTCGGCGACGACGTGGGGGAGGGCGTGATCGCCAGCCTGGGCTACGCGCGCCAGCTCATGCTGGCCCCCGTGGCCGTGGTGGGTCAGGCGATCGCCGCTGCGGCCCTGCCCACGCTGGCCGCGCTGTGGTCCGCCCGCCGCCGCAGCGAGCTGGACCGGGTGCTGCTGCGCACGCTGCAGGTGGCGCTGGCTCTGGCTGTGCTGACCGGCGCGGCGGCATTCGCCCTGGCCGAGCCCGGCGTCGCAGTCCTGTTCCGCCGCGGCGCGTTCGGCGCCGACGACGTGGTCGTCGTGGCAGGGCTGCTGCAGATCCTGTGCCTCGCGGTGCCTGCCTGGGTGGTGCAGCAGGTGGCCGCGCGGGCCTTCTACGCTCGGGGCGATACCTGGCGGCCCATGCTGCTGGGCACCGCCATCGCCGTCCTGGCCCTGCCGCTCTACATCAGCCTGGGCCGTCAGGCCGGTGCCGCGGGCCTGGCGGCGGCGGGAGTCGTCGCCATGAGCGCCAATGCCCTGGCCACGCTGTTGCTGGCCCGGCGTCTGCACGGGTCGCCGGACCTGGCCGCGCTGGCGGCCAGCAGCGGTCGGGCCCTGGCGGCGGCGCTGCCCGCGGCCTGTGTCGCGCTCTGGGTGCAGCGGGGCGGGGCGGGCTTCGCAGGCGCGCTCGTGGACCTGGCGCTGGGTGTCGCGGCTTTCGCCGCGGTGGCGCTGCCCCTGGCCTGGCTGCTGGGCGACGAGGCCCTGCGCGACGTGCTGCGCCGGGTCGCCCGTCGCTTCGCCCGGCGAGGTGCGTGATACCCTCGGGCCCATGCAGACATGGGAACCCGAGCGGCCGGGCGGACAGGGGCTGGATGCGAACCAGGAGGAGTCCGGCAACCGCGCGATTCACGCGCTGCTGACCGACCCCGACTGCGGCGACGGGGTGGACCTGGTCGTCACCTTTCGCGAGGACGCCGAGGGCGGCGCCTACGAGGTCTGGTCCCGCCGAGGGCTGGTGCGCTTCCGGCGCGTGCTGTGCGACGACGGGAGCTTCGACTTTCCCGTGATCGAGGTGGCGGGCGAGAACCCGATCGGGAACCAGGACCCGCATGCCCTGGACAGCCTGGACGCGGAGCGCCGGGCCGCCGAGGCCTCGGGCTTCGCGGCCGACGCGTCGGATCGGCGCTTCATCGCGCCCGCGTACCAGAGCTACCCGTTTGCCTGTGAGCGCATCGCGCAGCTCTTCGACTCTCCCCACGCGCCGGACCTGGCCATCTCGCCCACGGACTGGGCTCAGGGCCCCTACGCGGGCAACCACGGCGCCCTGCACGTGCGCCAGGCGCGAGCGCCGCTCTGGTTCGCCGGGCCGCGGGTGCGGCCCGGGCGGCACCGCCTGGCGGCCCGCGCCGTGGACGTGGCGCCCACCATCCTGGCGGCCTGCGAGTTTCCCCGCATCGACGGCGCCGATCACAGCGGCCGCACGGCCAGCGAGCGCGGCGTGGAGCCCGACGTCTACCTGCGCCGGCAGGACGGGCGCGTGCTGGAGGAGGTCCTGGACAGCGCGGCCGCGCCCGCGCGCCGCGCCTACCTCTTCCTGCTGGACGGCCTGCACATGACCGAGCTGGAGGCGCGCCTGGAGGCCGAGCCCGAGCGCTACCCGAACTTGTCGAGCCTGCGGGAGCGGGCGGCGCAGGTGGAGGGCGGCTCCATGGTGAGGTGATCGGCACCGGCGCCTGGTGCGGCCACCACGACGTGGTGAACCCCAGCTACTACCTGCGCGAAAAGCGCGAGACGATCTCGCCCCAAGGGCAGCAGATTCTCACCGAGTTCGGCCGCGGCGCCGACCACGCCGCCCTGGAGAACCGCAACACCGCGCACCGCCCCACCCTGAAGGCCCTGACCGAGGAGTACGCGCCCGACTGCAACCCGCGCTGGCGCGAGGAGGGGCACAAGTCGGCCATCGACTACTCGGTGCTCGACAATCGCGGAGTCGCGCAGGTGGTGGAGCTCTTCAGCCGCGGCGACCGGCCGGCGCCGGACTTCGTCTACCACGAGCTGGCCCTCACCGACAGCGTGGGCCACGAGTACGGGCCCCACTCCGGGGGCCTGGCCGATGCCCTGGAGGAGGGCGACAAGCGCGTGGGCCGCGTGCTCGACCTGCTGGAGAAGACCGGGCTCCTGGAGGAGACCTTCCTGGTGGTGACCGCGGACCACGGAATGGCGCCCCAGGACCCCGAGGCCAGCCACCCGGCCAACCACTTCGAGACCCTGGGCTTCGAGGGCGTGGTCTGCGAGCCCATGATCTGGCTGCGCGACCTGGCGGTGGAGGTGGAGCGCCAGGGCGACGGCCGCACCGGACGCGTGCTGGTCGCCGACAACGACGCCCTGCCCAGCGGCGAGCGCCCGCCCGTGGAAGGAGCCGAGGTGGTGGTGGAGGCGCACAGCGAGGGCGAGGCGCCCCGCGTGGTGGCCCGCGGCAGCAGCGGCCCCGGCGGCGTGTTCGGGTTCGCGACCCCCTCGGACGTGGACAGCGCCGACCTGGCGCTCTCGATCCGCGCGGAGGGATTCAATCCGCGTCGGGTGCTGCTGAACGGCACCTCCCTGGCCCTGAACCTGCGCCAGCTTCTCTACGGCCGAGCGGGGTGAAGCCCAAGGGCGACCCTGCGGGCGGGCGCGCAGTGAGCCACTGGCGAACGAAGTCGAGCGCAAGCCCGCCGCAGGTGGGCGCGCAGTGAGTCGCAGGCGAACGGAGTCAACCCAGTGGCAGTTCTGGGTCGATCGCGGTGGCACCTTCACCGACTGCATCGGCCTTGCGCCCGACGGCGCGCTGCAAACGGCCAAGGTCCTGTCTTCGGACACGGCCCCGGTGGAGGGCATCCGAGCCGTCCTCGAGCGCTGCGGAGCCATCGCGCCCGGGGCGCCGCTTCCCGCCTGCTCGGTCGAGCTGGGGAGCACCGTCGCCACCAACGCGCTGCTCGAGCGCCGCGGGGAGCGCACGCTGCTGGTCGCCGATCGCGGCCTGGGCGACGTGGCGCGCATCGGCACCCAGGAGCGACCCGAGCTCTTCTCCCTGCGCATCGAGAAGCCGGAGCCGCTGCACGAGCGGGTGGTCGAGGTGGGCGGGCGCGTGGGCGTGGACGGCGAGCGTGTGGATGTGCTGGACGCCGACGCGCTGCGCGCGGCGCTGCGCGACGCCCGGGACACCGGCATTCGCTCCGTGGCCGTCGCGCTGATCCACGCGTATGCACACCCTCACGTCGAGGCGCGCATCGCCGAGATCGCCCGGGAGGAGGGCCTGGCCTACGTGGTGGCCTCCCACGAGGTGGCGCGCGAAATCGGCCTGCTGGCTCGCAGCGAGACCGCCGCCGCGGATGCCTACCTGACGCCGCTGCTGCGCCGCCACGCCGCCGAGCTGGAAGCCGCGCTGCCCGGGTCGCGGCTGCGCTTCATGCAGTCGTCGGGTGGGCTGACCGACGCAGCCCGCTTCCGGGGGCCGGGGGCCCTGCTGTCCGGGCCGGCCGGCGGTGTCGTGGGCGCGGCGCACGTGGCGGCCGAGGCCGGCTTCCCGCGCGCCGTCGGCCTCGACATGGGCGGAACCTCCACCGACGTGTCGCTGATCCTCGACGGCCAGGTGGAACGTGGCTTCGAGACCGTGGTGGCGGGCGTACGCGTGAAGGCGCCCATGCTGCGAATCCACACCGTGGCGTCGGGAGGCGGGTCGCTATGTCGCTTCGACGGCTTTCGCCTCACCGTGGGTCCCGAAAGCGCCGGCGCCGATCCCGGTCCGCTCTGTTACGGGATCCGCGCGGCCGACGGCGAGCCCGCGGCTCGCGAGCTGACGGTGACCGACGTGAACCTGTACCTGGGGCGTCTCCAGCCCGACCGCTTTCCGTTTCCCCTGGACCGGGAAGCCGTGGCGGCGCGGCTCGAGCAGGTGCGCGACGCCCTGGCCAAGGCGGGTCACGCACGCGAGCTCGACGAGGTGGCCGCGGGCTTCGTCGAGGTGGCCAACGCCCACATGGCTCGCGCCATCCAGGAGGTGTCGGTCGCTCGCGGCGTGGACCCTCGAGAGTGCGCCTTGGTGGGGTTCGGCGGCGCCGGCGGCCAGCACGTCTGCGCGCTGGCCCGCAGCCTGGGCATGCGCCACGTGGTGCTGCACCCGTTGGGGGGCCTGCTGTCCGCCTACGGCATCGGCATCGCCGAAGCGAGCTGGGACGGGCAGCGCGACGCGGGCCGCGTGCTGCTTGCCGCGCCTGCGGAGGGCCTGCCCGAGGCGCTGCGCGCCGCCTTCGAGGAGCTCGAGGCCGCCGGGCGCACGGCGCTGGAGGCCGAGGGAGTCGAGCCGGCCGCCCTGCGCGTCGAGCGGCGTCTGGACCTGCGCTACGCGGGAACCGAGACGGCCCTGGCGGTGGCCGAGCCGTCGCACGGTGACTGGGAGCACGCCTTCGCCGTCGAGCATCGCGCCCGGTTCGGGTACGTACGCGATGGGCGCCCGCTGGAGATCGTCACGGCCCGCGTCCGCGTGGCCGAGCGGGCCGAGGCGCCCCGCGTCCCCGCTGCGACGGGGGGTGAACAGCCCGCACAGCCCCTGCGCATGGAGAACGTGTGGTTCCCCGACGTGGGGCGCGTGGAGGCGCCGGTCTTCGTGCGGGAGGCGCTGGGGCCGGGAGCCGAGCTGTCCGGGCCGGCCATCGTCCTGGAGGACACGGGGACGCTGGTCCTGGATCCGGGCTTCGAGGGGCGCGTGGCTGCCAACGGCGCACTGATCCTGAGCGACGAGGGGGGCCGCGGCCGCGCCGAACGCGTGGCATCCGCCGCCCTGGAGGCGGACCCGGTGCGGCTCGAGGTCTTCGGAAGCCGCTTCATGTCCATCGCCGAGCAGATGGGGGCCGTGCTCCGCAACACCTCGGTCTCGACCAACATCAAGGAGCGGCTCGACTACTCCTGCGCGGTCTTCGACGCCGCCGGCGGCCTGGTCGCCAACGCGCCACACATCCCGGTGCACCTGGGCGCCATGGGCGAGACCGTGCGCGCGGTCCGCGCGCGCTTCCCGGACCTGGCGCAAGGCGATGTCGTCGTCACCAACGACCCCTTCGAGGGCGGCTCCCATCTTCCAGACGTGACCGTGGTGACTCCGGTCTTCGTGGAGGGGGCTGCGAGCGCCGCAGCGCGGCTCTTCGTGGCCAGCCGCGGCCACCACGCTGACGTGGGCGGGATCACGCCGGGCTCCATGCCGGCGGCGTCGACGCGCCTGGACGAGGAGGGCGTCGTCATCCGGCCCATGCGTCTGGTTTGCCGGGGGCAGCTGGACGAGGCGGCGATCCGCGCCGTGCTGGAGGGCGGGCCGCATCCCGCCCGCAGCCCCGACGACAACCTGGCCGACCTCGAGGCCATGGTCGCCGCCAACCGCGCCGGTGAGGCGTTGGTGCTGGAGATCGTCGCCGAGCAGGGCCTCGACACGGTGGAGATCACCATGGGTCAGCTGCAGGAGGCGGCCGCCGCCAAGGTGGCCCGCGAGATCGGCCGCCTGCCCGATGGGGAGCACGTCTTCGAGGACGCCATGGATGACGGCACGCCTGTCTGCGTGCGCCTCCGCGTGCACGGCGAGCGGATGTGCATCGACTTCAGCGGGACCGGCGCGGCGGTGGCAGGCAACCTCAACGCGCCGCGCGCAGTGGTGCAGGCGGCCGTGATCTACGTGCTGCGAAGCCTGGTGGCCGAGCGCATCCCGCTCAACGGGGGCTGCCTGGCGCCGGTGGAGATCCGCGTCCCGCCCGGCAGCCTGCTCGATCCGCCGCGCGGCGCGGCGGTGGTGGGGGGCAACGTGGAGACATCCCAGCGCATCGTGGACGTGCTGCTGGGCGCTCTGGGCCGGGTCGCCGCGAGCCAGGGAACCATGAACAACGTGGCCTTCGGAACCGAGCGCTTCGGCTACTACGAGACGATCGGCGGCGGCGCCGGCGCGGGCGACGGCTTCGCCGGCGCCTCGGGCGTCCACACCCACATGACCAACACGCGCATCACCGACGCGGAGGTGCTCGAGGAGCGCTACCCGGTACGGCTGGAAGTCTTCGGCCTGCGGGCCGGCTCCGGGGGCGACGGGCGCTGGCGTGGTGGCGACGGCCTGGTGCGGCGCTGGCTGTTCCTGGAGCCGGCCACGGTTTCGCTGCTCAGCGAGCGCCGGGTGCGCGCACCCTGGGGTCTTGCGGGTGGCGCGTCCGGCGCCACGGGCCGCAACGCGGTCGTGCGCGCCGACGGGAACGTCCAGGAGCTGCCCGGTTGCGCCACGCTCCAGGTGGGGCCAGGTGACCGGCTGGTGGTCGAGACGCCCGGCGGCGGTGGCTTCGGGAGTCCTGCTTGAGCGGGACTTCGACTCAGCGGCGCGGGAAGTCCACCGTGTGCTCGACATCCGCCAGGGTGGTGGCGGAGGCCCACTCATGGACGGCGTCGCTGAGGCGGCTCCACGAGGTGTGGAGCGGGCAGGGGTTCAGGTCGCTGCAGTCGCCCAGCCCGAAGGCGCAACGTCCCTGGTCCGGGTACGCAT
>JAFDET010000252.1 GCA_019310195.1 Deltaproteobacteria bacterium | reverse complement strand
CGCTGGCCGCGCCCGATCGGCGTCATGGCGTCGATGGCCTTGATGCCGGTCTGCAGCGGCTCGTTGACCGACTTCCGCGCCACGATTCCGGGGGCCTTCACCTCCACCCGGCGGGTCTCCGCGGTCTGGATCTCGCCTTTGCCGTCGATGGGATGGCCCAGGGCGTCCACCACCCGACCCAGCAGGGCCTCGCCTACGGGGACCTCGTTGATGCGGCCGGTGCGGCGCACCAGGTCGCCTTCGCGCACGTGAGCGGCCTCGCCCATGAGCGCGACGCCGACGTTGTCCTCTTCCAGGTTGAGCACCATCCCGGTGACGTCACCGGGGAACTCGACCAGCTCGCCGGCCATGACCTTGTCCAGGCCGTAGACGCGCGCGATCCCATCGCCCACGGAGAGCACGTTGCCGGTCTCGGCCACGTCGATGTCGCGGCCGTAGTCCTTGATCTCGCGCTTGAGGATGTCGGTGATCTCGCCGGGCTTGATGTCCATCGCTCAGTGCCCCTTCGTGAGGTTGCTGCGTAGCTGCTGGAGGTGCGTGCGGATGCTTCCGTCGAAGACGACGTCGCCCACCCGAGCCACGAGACCGCCCACCAGGGCGTCGTCCACCTCGATCTCGAGGTGAACCTCGCGGCCGGTGCGCGCATTGAGGGCCCGGCGCAGGCGTTGCTGCTGATCGTCGGACAGCGGGGTCGAGGACGTCACCCGCGCCGCCACGCGGCCGGCCGCTTCGTCGGCCAGGTGTCCGTACTCGACGTGGATGGCGGGAAAGTCCACGATCCGTCGCTGATCGATCAGGAAGGCGTAGAAGTGGCGCACGTCGGTGCTGCTGCTCAAGCGCTCGGCCACCGCATCCAGGGCGGCACGGCGCTCGGCCACCGGGTGCAGCGGACGAAACAGCGCATCGCGCAGGGCCGGCACCTCGACGAACAGCGCCGCCAGGGCGTCGAGCTCAGCGCGCACCTCCTCGGTGCGGTCGGCGTCACGGCCCAGGGCGAAGAGCGCCTTGGCGTAGCGGCGTGCGGCTGCGGCTCCCGCCACGGTCTACCTCCCGCTCCCGGAGCCGTTGGCGCCGGCTTCCACCCTGGAGAGGAACTCATCGAACAGGCGCTGCTGGTCGTCGTCGGTCACCTGGTCTGCAAGGAGCCTGGCGGCCAGGTCGATTGCGAGCTCGCCGGCTTCCTCAGCCAGGACGCGGCGGGCGCGCAGCAGCTCTTGATCGACGGCGACGCGGGCGTCCTTCTGGATGCGCTCGGCGTTGGCCCTGGCCTGGGCCAGGATCTCCTCGCGCTCCTCTTCGGCAATACGGCGGCTGGTCGCGCGGATCTCGGACAGCTCCGCGTCCAGACGGCCGGCGCGATCGTTCCAATCCTGGAGCTTCGCCTCAGCGTCGGAGAGCAGCTTCGCCGAATCCTCCAGGCTGCGCTGGATGCCCTGGCGCCTCTGCTCCAGGTACTCGGCGACGGGCTTGCGCGCGAAGTAGAAGATCACGCCCAGGATCAGCACAAAGTTCAGGACCGAGAAGAGCAGGCTGCTCGAGCCGCCTTCTTCACCGCCGCCGGAAGCCAGCGCCGGTCCGGCCAGGGTCAGCAGGGCCGGCGTCACCAGGTAGACGGCCCGCTTCATGACAGCTCCCGTCCCAGAATGCGCGCGGCGGCCTCGCGAGCCAGCGCCTCGGCTTGGGGGCGCAGGCCCCTTCGCGCCTCCTCCAGAGCCGAATCGAGCTCGCTGCAGGCGCGGTCGATCTCGACCTCCGCCGCGGCGCGGGCGCCGGCCGTCTCTTGCTTCTCCTCGGCGCGGGCGACGTCCAGCCGTGTCTTGCGCTCGTCGGCGGCTTCGACCCGGGCCTGGGCCACGGCATCGGCGTAGCGGGCCAACACTTGTTCGGCTTCGCCATCCACCTGTACCGCCCGCGCGCGGGCGCCGTCGATGCGGTCCTCGCGCTCGTCCAGCACGCGGAACAGGGGCCCGAAGATGAGCTTGTTGACCGGGAAGATGAGCAGGGCGAAAAGAACCAGGAGGATGGGCAGCAGGCCGGTCCAGTCGGGCAGGATCTCGATGCCGCCGCTGGCCGCCAGGGCCGGGCGTGCGGCCCAGACGGTGGCGATGCCCGCGCTCGCAGCCAGGATCCGCTTTCCGTTCCTCACGAACGTCTCCGCTCCGTTCCTGTCCGGTCGTCAGCCGCGATCGGGCGATCTGCGGCACGTTCCCAGGCGGTGGATCGGGGGCCGCCGGAACCGCGCAACGCTGCCTCTGCCGGGGCGATGGCCCGAGCGCGAATCGCGCCCAAGGGGCTGCGTTGGGCGGCGGAATACTTGCATAGCTGCTCGGAACTTCAAGGCGATTCCGCTACCCAAACGGCCTCTTCCGGCCTTTCGGGGGTCGCCGCCGGCTCAGTCGCCCTTCGGGGTGATTTCCAGCCGGCCGTCCAAGTTGCAGCCCTCCGCCAGCACCACGGTCGGGGCCCGCAGGTCTCCCACCACACGGGCGCCCTCGCGCAGCTCGATCCGCCGCGCAGCCGTGGCGTCGCCTTCCAGGAGCCCATCCACGAGCAGGTCGTCGGCGCGGACCTCGCCGTGCACCTCCGCCTCCGGACCGATCTCCAAGCCGCCGCGCCCCAGCGCGTCGCCCCGAAGCTGTCCCTCCACACGCACCTCACCGCTCCAGCACAAGGTGCCTTCGAAGGCCGCGCCGGCGGGGATGATCTTGAAGGGAGGCTCCGGCTTCACTGGGCGTCCAGCATCGCGTGCACGATGCGGTTGAGGTCCTCGGCACCAAAGTACTCGATTTCGATGCGCCCGCGCTTCTCATCGCCTTGAACGCGAACTCGCGTCTTCAGCCGGTCGCGCAGCAGGTCCACCACTCGCTGGAGGTTGGGATCCAGGCGCTCGGCCCCCGCGGCTTGCTTCTTGCGGCGCACCGACCCGCCTGCGTCACGAGCCAAGGCCTCTGCTTGACGCACGCTGAGGTCGCGCTCGACGATCTGGTCCCGGACGTGAAGGCGGCGCTCGGGGTTGGAGACCTGGAGCAGCGCCTTGGCGTGCCCGACGCTGAGCTTCCCGCCCTCCACGTCCTGCTGCAGGTCCCTCGACAGCTCCAGCAGCCGCAGATGGTTGGCCACGCTGGACCGGTCCAGGCCCACGCGGCTGCCGACCTCCTCCTGGGTGGCGCCGGCGTCGGCCATGGCGCGGAAGGCCAGCGCCAGCTCGATGGCGTTCAGGTCCTCGCGCTGCACGTTCTCGACCAGGGCCAGCTCCAGGCGGTCGGCGTCGGCCACGTCCGCCACCACGGCGGGAATGGTCTCGCGGCCGGCGGCCTGGGTGGCCCGCCAGCGCCGCTCGCCCACCACGAGCTCGAAGCGATCGCCGGCGCGCCGCACCACCACGGGCTGGAGCACGCCGTGGCGCTGGATCGACGCGGCCAGGCGCTCGATCTCCTCCGCGTCGAAGGCCCGGCGCGGCTGATCCGGGTTGGGATCGATGCGCGCGACCTCGATCTCCATCGAGGCCGCGTCGGGCGCTGCGGCCTCGAGCGCCGGCTCGCCTCCGCTCGGCGGCGCGGGCTGCTCGGGGATCAGGGCTCCGAGCCCTCGGCCCAATGCGTTACGTCGCGCCATGGGAACCTCCCTCGGTGTCGAGGGCGGGCGGGCGCCTCGACGGTGTGGAGACCTGAAGTCGCTCGAGCAGCTCGCGTGCCAGGCGCAGGTAGGCCACCGCCCCCTTGGAGTGGATGTCGTAGAGCAGCACCGGCTTGCCGTGGCTCGGCGCCTCGGCCAGTCGCACGTTGCGCGGCACACCCGTGGAGAAGACGAGCTCGCCGAAGTGACGCCGTACCTCCTGGGCCACCTGGGTGGTCAGGCTGTTGCGCAGGTCGACCATGGTGAAGACGACGCCCGCCAGGGCCAGGCGCGGGTTGAGGCGGTCGTGGACCAGATCGATGGTCTCGGTCAGGGCGGCCAGGCCCTCGAGCGCGTAGTACTCGCACTGGAGCGGCACGATGACGCCGTCGGCCGCGGTCAGGGCGTTCAGGGTCAACAGCCCCAGCGAAGGCGGGCAGTCGATGAGCACGAACTCGTACAGGTCGCGCGCGTCGGCCAGGACCTGCTCCAAGCGACGCTCCCGCGCGGGTCCGTCCACCAGCTCGATCTCGGCGCCGACCAGATCCCGCCCCGACGGCAGGATGTGCAGGTACTCGAGCTCCGTGGGCAGAACGACGTCCTTCATGACGCACTCCCCGCTGAGTGCGTCATAAATGTGGCGCTCGCGGCGCTGAACCCCGAAGGCGCTGGTGGCGTTGGCCTGGGGGTCCATGTCCACCAACAGTGTGGAGCGCTCGCACGCCGCCAGCGAGGCGGCCAGGTTGACCGCCGTGGTCGTCTTGCCCACACCGCCCTTCTGGTTGGCGATGGCGTAGACGCGGCCAGCTATGAGCATGCTTCCCTCGGGGAAACTATAGTCCCCTGGGGGACTTCGAGTTCGCCCCCGACCTTCTAGATACCACAACCGGCCCGGGCTGATCCAGGCTCAGTCTGCCGCGCGCCTGCCGATCCACAGACTACGGCGGCGTCCGGCGGCCGGAACCTGATATGAAACAGTCTTGAAACTAGCTACTTGAGGGACTTCCGGCAGCTGTGGCGGAACCTCACCGCCGGGCAAGAGAAGCAGCCCTCCGGGCTCTACCCAGCGCAGCAGGAGGAGAAGGGCGTCCGGCGGTGGCATGGTCGCCTGGGCC
>JAFDET010000038.1 GCA_019310195.1 Deltaproteobacteria bacterium | reverse complement strand
GGGCGTGCTTGCTGGCCGAGTAGCCCGTGCGGCTGGCCAGGGGAGCGAAGCCGGCCACGCTGGAGAGCACCACGATGCGGCCGCGCCGCTCCAGCAGCGAGGGGAGCGCCATCTTGGTGCAGTTCACGGCGCCGAAGAAGTTCACCTCCATCACGCGCCGCAGCACCTCGACGTCGGTGTCGCGAAACAGGCCCAGGTGCGTAATGCCCGCGTTGTTGACCAGGACGTCCACGCCCCCGAAGCGCTCGGTGACAGCGGCCAGCGCCGCGCGGCAGTCCTCTTCGGCGGTGACGTCGCAGCCCAAGGCCAGGGCGTGGGCGCCGGCGGCCTCCAGCTCGGCTGCCCGAGCGCGCGCCCCGGCTTCGTCTCGGTCCAGGAGCGCGACCCGCGCGCCTTCCTCGGCGAAGCGCCGAGCCAGGACGGCGCCGATCCCGCCGGCGGCGCCAGTGACCACGACGCTGCGGTCGCGCACGGCTAGGCGTCCGGGCCGAAGCGGATCTGGCGGTAGCGCTCGAAGCACTCGTCGCTGGTGTACGTGGGCGTGAAACCGAATTCGGACTTGAGCTTGTCGTTGGAAAGCACCGGCCGGTAGCGCAGGAAGTCCGCCTGCTCCGCACCTCGGGCGGACACACCCAACAGATGAAGAGAGCCCAGCACGCCCTTCAGCAGGGCCGCCGGCAGCGGCACGTAGCGCCGTCCCAGCCTGCGCGCGATCACCTCCAGGGGGAGCGCTCCATCGCCCGACAGGTTGTAGACGCCCGAGCGCCGCTCGCGAACGCCCTTCACGATGGCCGCGGCCACGTCCTCGTCCCAGACCAGGACGAAGGGCGCATCGGACCCGGCCACGCCGACCACCACCGGCCGCTCGAAGAGCGCGGTGATGGGACTGTGGACGGTCCTGCCCAGGATCGTCCCGGGCCGGAAGATCAGCTGCTCCAGCTCCGGGTGCTCGCCGCGCGCTCGCTCCAACGCCTCTTCCGCCAGGCGCTTGTGCCACGAGTACGCAAACTCCCGGTTTCCGCGCAGGGGATCCGTCTCGCGCAGGGGAACGGGGTTGTCGGCGTGGTACCCGTAGGCCGCCCCGCTGCTGGTGTAGACCAGCTGGCGTACGCCGCTGCGGATGCAGGCCTCGAGCACGTTCTCGGTACCGCGCACGTCGATCGAATACTCGAAGTCCGGCGAGCTGTTCTTGCCGGGCGTCACCACCGCGGCGAGATGAACCACGGTATCCACGCCGTGAGCCTCGAGGATCTTGGCCAGCTCGGGGTCGCGTATGTCGCCCTGCTCGTAGCGCACCCCCAGGAAGCGCTCCTCGGCCGTGGGCTCGCGCACATCCAGGGCCACGATGCGCTCGATGCCGCCCGGGCTCTCGGCGAGCTGGGCGACCACCTGGCGTCCGACCAGGCCGGAGGCCCCCGTGACCAGGACCGCGCTCGGCCCGCTCACGCCCCGGGCTCCTGGTGCATGGCCTTGAAGATGTCCAGGCCCGGCGCCCACATGTGGGCGACGGGATCCACGTCCACGTGGATGACGGCTGGCTTGCGGCTGGCCAGGCAGCGCTCGAGGGCCGGCTTCAGGTCGCAGCCGCGAGACACCCGCTCGCCGTGGGCGCCCATGGCCTGGGCCACCTCGTCGAAGCGGATCTCTTCGAAGTCGGAGTTGATCGTCTTACCCGGCGGCAACGAGCGCTGCGCCGTCATGGTCTCCGGATCCAGCGCCATGCACTGGTTGAACTTCACCATGCCCCACTGTTTGTCGCAGATGACCAGGAACACGACGGGCAGGTGGTTGCGCACGGCCGTCTCCACCTCCTGCATGTGGAAACCCATCGCTCCGTCGCCCAGGATGCAGTAGACCTGCCGCTCCGGGTGCGCGATCTGGGCGCCCAGAGTCTGGCCCAGCCCCGCGCCCAGCATTCCGAACTTGAACGTGGAGAGCTGAGCGCCGGGCTCCCGGTTCTCGTGCAGCAAGTTGGTCCACACCGCGGTGTTGCCGCCGTCGATCACCAGGACGGCATCGTCCCGGAAGACCTCTCGGCAGACCAGCGGGACGAAGGCGGTGTGCATGGGGTCCGCCTCCGGGTCGGCGGCCGCGCCGCGCAGGAACTGGCGCATGCCCGACGCGGTGCCGGCCCAGCCCTCCAGCCGCTCGGCACGCGCCGGCATCCGCGAGGAAAGGTCGTGTTGCTTCAGCTCGGCCAGCAGGGCCTCCAGGAAGGCGCCCGCGTCGGCCAGCACCGCCAGCTCCACCGGCTTGTTCAGGCCCAGGATCTCGTCGTCCACGTCCACCTGGATCAGACGCTGCTCATCGGGATCGCGCCAGTACGGAGGCTTTCCCCACCAGTCGGTCTCGCCGAAGCGCGTCCCCACCGCCAGGACTACGTCGGCCCCACAGCGGACCTCGTCGATCAGCGGCGGCAGCATGGGGATGGCGAACTTCTCGCGCGCGTCCAGGGCGGCGCGAGCGCCCCAGCTGGCGGAGACCGGCGCCTCCAGGGTGCGTGCCAGCTCGGCCACCAGGACCGACGCCCCCGAGTGCAGCACACCGCTTCCCACGTGGAGCAGCGGCTGCTCCGCCTCGGCCAGCATACGCGCCGCCTGCCGCACGTCCTCCACAGCGGGCTGCAGCGGCGTGGTCCGGCGATAGCGGCTCGGCTCCAGGACCGGAACGTCCGCCTCGACCGGCGTGTTGAGCACGTCTTCCGGAACGCTCACGTGCACGACGCCGGGGCGTCCCTGCCAGGCCACGCGGAAGGCGCGGCGCAGCACCTCGGGAATGCGCTCGAAGCTGCGGGCGGCGCCGGACCACTTGCTCATGGGCTTGGCCACCGCCACCTGATCGAAGTACTGGTAGGTCCCGCCGCGGTCGGGCCCCACGATGGGACCGCGGCGCCAGCTGGTGAGGCACAGCACCCGGTTTCCCTCGCCGTTCTCCACGGCGATCCCGCTGATCACGTTGGCGGCGCCCGGGCCGTTGCTGGCGATGCAGACGCCCAGCTTGCCGGTGAGTCGCGCGTAGGCTCCCGCCATGTGGGCGGCCGTGGCCTCGTGACGAGGGCTGACCAGCCGGATGCCGTGCTTGGGCAGGCTGGTGTAGAGGCCCCCATAGGAGCCGTCGATGATGCCGAAGACGACCTCGACTCCCTCGGCGCGCAGCATGCGCACAATCAGCTCACCGCCGCTCGTAGAACCCATCGCCCTGCCTCCTTCTCACCTCGGGGCCTCATTGTGCCCCAGACAGGATCGTCGATCACCGCTTAACGGGGGCGCGCTGCACCAGGTCGCGGGCGGCGAAGAGGAGCCAGATCCACAGCACTCCCACCACCGCGGAGGCGGCCGGCTGGAGCCCCGGCTGGGCCAGGAAGAGGTCGTAGGCACCGTGGGCCAGGCTGGCGACACCCAGGCCCAGCGGCAACGCCCACCAGCGCCCGTAGAGCACGGCGTAGGCCAGGCCCAACCCCGTGGGCGCGGCGAACAGCGCGTGGGTGATGGGGGCGATGACCGCGCGCACGATGCCGTCCAGCGTTCCCACCTCGCCGCCCGCCAGCAGGTAGAGGGTCTCGGCCAGGGCAAAGCCGATCCCCGCCGCTCCCAGGTAGACCGGGCCGTCCCAGATCTCGTCGAAGTGGCGGCTGGTGAGCGCGATGGGAAGGATGGGCAGGAGCTTGGCCGTCTCCTCCACCAGGCCGATGGCCAGGGCGCCGGGGATCGCGTCGCGCCACGGACCGGCAAGCGTGGACCATGTGGCCGCACGCCCCAGTCCATCGAGGACGCCATAGCCGAGCAGCGCGGCACCCACGGACGCCACACCGGCGGCCGTCGCCAGTATCAGGATCGCCAGCGGCTCCGGCCGCCGCTTGTCCTTCCAGCGCAGGTAGGCCACCCAGACGCCGGCCGACGCGCCGGCCAGGCACACCAGAAGCAGGGCCGTTACCGGCATGACGGCGGAGCCATGGGTCGATTCTCCCAGGCCCGGCGCATCGCCGTCAAATCTCGCGGCCCGGTGCTCCTGGGTTTCGAGCAGGGGCGGAAGCTTGTCGGCCCGGTCGATCCAGTTCCGCACCTGGGACGGACTCGGGCACGAACCGTTGGCCTGCCCCGCGTCCAGGTCGCTCGCCTGTCTGAGCCGCTGGGCCCGCTCTCCCCCGTGCTCTCGGATCAGCGATTCGATCAGCTCCACCGGTTCCTTCCTCCTGGTCGGAGACGCTGAATCGCCCTGACCGCCGGCTGTGTGTCGGGTTTCTCGCGGAGGCGGGACGGCAACCTCAATGCCCCACCACGGCGGGCCGTTACGGGAGCATGCGACCCGTGCGACGACGCGATTTCCTGAGGCTCTCGCTGCTGGCTGCAGCCGGGACGGCGGCGCCGCTCCGCGCCCGGGCCCTGGGCGAGCCCGACGTGATCGTGATCGGAGCGGGAATCGCCGGACTGGCCGCCGCACGCGAGCTCCAGGCGCGCGGCCAGAAGGTGCTGGTGCTGGAGGCGCGCACCCGCCTGGGCGGACGCATCTGGACCGACCGCAGCCTGGGCGCACCCGTCGACCTGGGCGCAGCCTGGATCCACGGAACCCGCCACAACCCGGTCGCCGAGCTGGCCGAGACCTACGCTGCCAAGACGAGCGAGACCGACTTCGACTCGGTCGCGCTCTACGACGTCGACGGCTCGCGCGTCGCTGCGGACCGCGTACGAGAAATCGGCGAGGGCTTCGACGCCCTGGTAGAACGCGCCGTCGATGGAGCCGATGACCTTCCCGGTGACGTTTCCGCCGGCGAGGCCCTGCGCCGGGCCGTGCGCGGAGAGCTGGACCCGTGGGAGGCGCGCGCCCTGGGCTGGGCGCAGGCCGGGCTGGCGGCTTCGGCCGCCGAGGACCTGGAGCGCCTTTCGCTGGCGGGCTTGGAGTCCGGCAAGGATCTCGGCGGCAAGCAGGTGCTGTTCCCCGGCGGCTACCAGCGAATCATTCGCGGCCTGGCCGAAGGCCTGGACGTGCAGCTCAACAACCCGGTGCGCCGCATCGTGGTGCGCGCACAGAGCCTCCGTGTGGAGACCTGGCGCAGCTCGTTCCAGACCCAGAACGTGATCGTCACGGTTCCCCTGGGCGTACTGAAGGCCGAGGAAGGGATCGAGTTCGACCCGGCGCTTCCCGCGCACAAGCGCGACGCCATCGAGCGTCTCGGCGTGGGCGTGCTGGACAAGGTGGCGCTGCGCTTCGCCTTCCCCTTCTGGCCCGAGGAAGCGCACTTCCTGGGCTGGATGTCCGAGAACGCCGGTGCCTGGCCCCACTTCCTGAACCTGAAGCGCTACGGCCCCGACCCCATCCTGGTGGGGTTCGCGGCAGGCGATTTCGCGCGCGGGATGGAGGCGCGGTCCGACGAAGATGTGGAATCCGAGGTGCTGGCCGCCCTTCGCGCCATGTTCGGCTCTGCGGTATCGGCACCGTCAGGCATGATCGTGACGCGCTGGGGCGAGGACCGCTGGGCGCGGGGTGCGTACTCCCACATTCCGCTGGGCGCCGAAGCGGGCGACCGCGACGTTCTGGCGGAGCCACTTTTCGGCGGACGTGTTCGCTTCGCCGGCGAGGCCACCCACCGCGACCATGCCGCTACGGTCCACGGCGCCTACCTGTCGGGCCTGCGGGAGGCCGCGGCGCTCGTTTCCGGCGCCTGATCGATCCGCAAGCGGCAATTCACGCGCATGCCACCGGAAGCGGATACGCAACCTGCTGGGGGTGCTCCCCGGCGCAGGCGGAGCCGGGCTGGCCGTGGTGCGCCGGCTCCAGCAACGTTGGCGGGCGAAGGAGTGCGTCACCTCCTTCAGCGCCGGCGTGGCCGTCGCGGCGGCGGGCGAAACGCCCGAGGCCGCCGTCGCCCGCGCCGACGGAGCTCTGTATGTGGCCAAACGCGAGGGGCGCGACCGCGTGGTGCTGGAAGCCAGCCCGGACGACGAGCTCACCTGAGTTCGGACTCAGGGAGCGGGCGCCTCCGTGGGCTCGATCTCGATCTTCAGCTCCTTGCGCTGCTCGTAGAGCTCGTTCAGGCGCCGCGTCTTCTCCATCTCGATGCGCAGCTCCTGCAGGATGGTCTCCTTGGAGAGCTCGCGGTCGTGCACCTCGAGGGAGAGGTCGTGGCAGGCGTCCCGCAGGTATGGGCCGCAGGCCGGGCTGCGACAGCAGTAGCCGGCGAAGTCCTCGAACTCCTCGGGCGCCTTCGGCAGCCGCGCCACGTTGATGTTGCGAACCATCTCGGGGTGCTGGTTCTTCAGCGTCCGAAAGCGGCTCCGGGCGCCGTCCACGTCGCCCTCCTTCCACTTCAGCAGCATCTCGTTGAAGATCACCGCTGACTTCGGCGCACCCTTTCGCAACCCCAGCGTGTTGAAGTACCGCGACTTTCCGCGGTGGCCCATGTACACGTAGATCTCGGCGATGTTCGTGTAGGCGATCCCGGTAGGCGCCAGGCGGCGGGTGTTCTGGAAGCCGCGCATGGCCTGCGGCAGGTCGCCGCGGTAGGCGTCCATGACCGCCAGGTAGAAGTGGGGGCGATCGTCCTTCGGGTCGATCTCCAGCGCCGAGACGAACTCGTCCACCGACCGTTCCAGGTAGACCAGGTAGGCGGTCTCGTCCCCCAGGCTGTCCAGCTCGTTGCGGGCCAGCTTGTAGTACACCTCACCCAGGGCCACGCGCACGTCGACGTCTTCGGGCTCGCGCTGGCGCTCGGCCTCCAACGCCGCCCGTGCGCCCTCCAGATCCCCATTGGAGACCAGCCGCTCGGCGTGCTGGACCGCCACGTTTGTGCAGGACAGCACGGCGAATGCCAGCATCACCAGCGACGCGACCCCACGCACCTACTTCCAGGCCTTCTTGTCCTGGAACCAGGCTTGGGCCTGGGTGCGGATGGTGGGATTGGCACCGCGCTTCGCCAGCAGCTCGGCTTGCTTGCGCGTGAGGCGCGCGTCGCGAATGAGCTTGGTCTGGATGGAGGCGTCCTCGTACTCGATCACCCGGGCCAGCAGCGGATCGGTGACGCCCTGGTCCAGACGACGCGTCAGGTACGAGCGCCGGATCGCCGCCTCGTGACGCTTCATGAGCTTGGCGTCGGACTGTGCGATCCGCTCGAGCTGTTCCAGGCTGATGCGCGACGACTGGATCAGCTCGGCGATGGCGGACTGCGCCATCTTCGCATCCGGGTCCACCGCCATCAGCGAGAGGAAGGCGTCGAGCTGGGCGTCGCCGATAGGCTCGCTGCCCTGGCGCCAGGCGGCCAGGGCCTGGGAACGGTACTTGCCGGTCTTGCGCGTGCCGCCGGCCTGGTAGCGCTGGAACTGCTCGGCGAGCAGCGCCCGGTCCAGGAGCCCCGCCTCCAGCCAGGCCTCGCTGTACCCAAGCTCCCGAAGCGCAGCCTTCTCGACCTCAGAGAACGGCTCGCTCATGACTGCCCCAGGTCGCGCGCCAGCACGATGTTGGCGCTCTCGGTCTTCGGGTCGAAGACGATGCGCACCTCGCCCGAGGCGAGCTGCGCCTCGACCCGTGCAATCTTGTCCTCCACGGATCGCTCGACGGCGCCGTAGTCCGTTCCGTCGCGGGTGACGAACTCCTCCACCAGACCGCGCAGGGCTTGCGGGCTGAGCTGGCCGGGAGAGAGCTCGGTGGCGCCGCGATCCGGCTCGTCTTCCATGCTCGAGAGACTAGCTCCCGGTGGAGCGGAGCACGTGGCGGGGCGCCACGGTGATACGGGCCGGCACCGTGGTCTCGATGAACTCGGTCAGCACGTCCACGAAGCGGTCGGGCTCTTCGCAGTGGGGGTAGTGCCCGACGCCCTCGAAGATCTCCAGCTGGCTGCCCGGGATGGCCTCGTGCGCGGCGAAGGCGTGGTCCATGGGGATGATCGGGTCGGCGTCTCCCCAGATGATCAGCGTCGGAACCTCGGCCGCCAGGTGCAGGCGGTTGGACGCGCTGACGGCCTGGCCCCGCGGGTCGATCACCGTGCGCAGCGTGCGCAGGAACGCCTTGCGAGTGGCGTCGTCGCCCAGCGACGTGTAGCTCCGCCACAGCTCGGCCACGACCGGCGCCGGGCGCAGCCCGATGCGAGCCGCGAGCTCGCCGATGGTCGCGATCGCGCTCCGGACGGGTGCGGCACACGCCAGCATGAGCACCGTCTCGGAGCCCGGCAGGCTCAAGTAGCGCAGCACTGGGTTCACCTCGCGGCCCAGCCCGCCGCTTCCTACCAGGACCAGCCGCTCGCAGCGCTCCGGGTACTGATAGGAGAACTGCATGGCCACACCACCGCCGAGCGACTGGCCGACGACCGTGGCGTGGTCGTGGCCCAATGCGACCAGCAGATCGCGCAGCGTGCTGGCAAAGGCGCCAAGCGAGTAGTCACCCCGGCTCTTGTCCGAGCGGCCGTGACCGAGCAGATCCGGAGCCACGACGGTGAAGCGCTCCGTGAGGCGCGGCGTCACCTGCTTCCAAGTCGTGGCGCTTCCGGCCATCCCGTGGATCAGCAGAAGCACCGGACCTTCACCGGCCGTGCGGAAGGTGACTCGCTCGCCGTGGATCTTCAGCTCGTGCAGCTTCATGGCACTCGAATTGTCGCACTCGTGGGCGCAGCCGCCCACGGTCCCGGGGGACTTCGTCCATGATGAAGAACCCTATTAGAATCCGCGGGTTACACTCATCATGGGGCGCTGGCGCTCGGCTCCAGGACTCCCAGTCGGCGGCGGATCTCCTGCTCCACGCGCCAGATGCGGTCCTGCCCCCAGGTGCAGAAGTCGGGCTCGCCGCCCTCGCCCACGAGCCGGAAGCTGGGCACACCCCAGAGGCCGTGCTCCAGCAGGGCGAGCCGGTTCTGCTCCAGCTCTTCGCGCCAGGCATCCCCGTCCACGTGCTTCCGTGCCTCCTCCCAGGAGAGACCGGCGCGTTCAACGACGAGACGCAGCCCCGCATCCTCACCCGTATCGATCCCTGCGGCGAAGGCGGCGCGCGTGAACGACTCGAGCAGCTCGGCCGCCCGGCCCTCGCGTCGGGCCCAGGGATAGAGCGAGAAGCCGCGCTCCACGGGACGACCCAGCGGATCGCACACGCGGCCGAAGGGCTCTTCAGCATCCTCGGCCTCGCGCTTGGTGTCGAGCAGGATGTACAGCGCTTTGGCTCGCGGCACCGGCAGGCCCCGCATCACCATGGGCAGCACCGGGCGCGGGATCAGGTCCACGGGCAGCCGCTCCGCAAGCTCCAAGACGCGGCGCATGGCGATGGCGGAGTAGGGGCTGCGCAGGGACGGGAAGTACTCCAGCCGGAGGCGCCGGCCCGAGGCGACGGGCGGCGCCCCGGCCGGGTCCGGCCGCGGAACGATGGCGCCGGCGGGCTTCCCATCGCGCAGCACGCCCAGGGCCTGGAGGCGACGTTCCAGGTGCCACAGCCGGTCGACGCCCCAGTACCACTCACCCCCGTAGTAAAACATCGCGCCCAGGTAGTGGCCGAGGCGTTGGCGGAGCGCGCCCCCCGCCTCGACCGCGGCGCGCGTGGTCTCGGAATCGGGTGGTCGCGTCTGCGACGCCAGCGACTCGAGCCCGACGTCGTCGCCCGCCCACAAGGCCCGCCCGATCCGCGGAGCCTGCTCTGCGAAGCTCCCCGACGCCACGGCGCCCGCCAGCAAACGCGAGGCCAGCTCCAATGCTGCGGCTTCGGGCGCGTCTCCCAGCGTCGGAAACTCCAGGCCGTAGCTCGGCGCCACATCGGCGGCGTCCTTGCGCGCGAACGCCTCGAGAAGCCCGCGCTCCGGAGCGGCGTCATCCGGCGGCGCCCCCACCAGGTGCGGCTCCAGCTCCACGTCGTAGCGGGCCAGCAGCTCCCCCAGCACCTGGGCCGCCAGATGGCTGTAGGGATCGTCCACCTGATGGAAGTAGCGGATGTGGTGCGGACGGCGGAGCAACCGGCGCCGCTGCTCTGCGATCCCGCGGCGCAGTCGCCGCGTGCGGGGATGGGTCAGGGTCCCGCTCAACAGCGGCGAGATGCGTCGCGTCAGCTTGCTCACGGGGCGACCTCCAGGGGTGTCTCGAGCTGTCGCGCCGTCGGGACCAGCGCCTCGAGCCGTGCGCGGTCGTCTTCCGCAAGAGCCTGCCAGTCCCCAGCGAGATCGCGCCAGACGCGCACCTGAAAGGTCTTGGCCACGCTCCGAAACGGCTGACCGAGCAGCGTTCCGTCGTAGAGTGCACGGCCCGCATCGAAGGCTTTCTCGTTGAAGATCGTCTCCCCCGCAGCACGGTGGCGCTGCCACGCGTCGGCATTCTGCCTCATCAGCGGAACGAACGTGTCGGAGAGCCAGCCCATCAGCGGCGCCAACATTTCATCGAGGACGAGGGGGCCCTCGGCACGATGGCCCGAGAAGTCCCCCTCGGCGAGCCGCTCGATCCACGCCCCGGTCGCCGGCGCCTCGCGGCCGATCCACGCCCAGGCGCTGGGGTCGGTGCGGTTCATGGCCAGCTGACCGTAGACGCTGGCGTCGGCCAGGGTGAAGCGCTCGCCGAAGAGGAAGGGCCGGGCCGAGAGCACCGGCTCGACGGCGCCCAGGAGCCGGCGGAAGGCCTGCTCGAGCAGCCCATGGGTGGCGGGGAAGCCCTCCCGTGTGGGAGGCTGGAGCCGAGCCGGAAGATCCGCGAATGCGTGCGAGTCGGCGGGTGCCACGCTGAACAGGTAGGGCAGGCGGCGGACCTGCCGCGTGGGGAAGCGCCTGGCCAGCACCCGCGCGGCCGGCCCCAGGAGTGGACGCATCTGGCGGGCGAGGCGTGGCCCGGCATCGTTGTCGCGAGCCGACACCACCCAGCGGTTGTGGTGAACGAGGTACAGGCCCACCTCGTCCAGGGCCTCGTCCACGAGACGCGCCGCGAAACGAAGCGCCGGCTCCTCGTCCGGGAGAAGCCGCGCCCACTCGCCGGCCGGATGGGGCCCGCTCCGATCCAGCCAGATGCCGATGGCCGTCGAGTCGTAGAGGTTCTCTCCGCTGGGACCGAACAGGAACGGCACCAGCGGAAACTCGTCGAGCGGGCTCTTCTCAGGCCAGGTGAGCGGCAGGCGCCCGGCGATCAGCCGAGCACGGCGCCGGTTGAAGCGGTGCGACTCCAGTGCGGATCCCGGGGCCGGCAGCCAACGGAAGGGAACGCCTGCGAAGCGCAGCAGCGCCTCGACCTTCAGGGCGAAGGGCGAGAGATCGGCGCCCCACAAGGACCACACGCGCTCAGCCGCTCCCGGTCTCCGCCGCGATCTCGTCCACGAACTCGCGGATGTGGGTCAGGAACTCGCTGGCAAAGCGGAAGAAGCCCATGTGGCTGGCCGGGTACCACTCGATGCGCGGGCGACCCCAGCGCTCCCACATCGCCTCCATCACCTCGGGGTCGAAGAAGCGGTCGTCGCTCGCGGCCAGCAGCAGGATGCGTTCGGGCGGGAGCTTGGGCTTCAGCTCGTTCCAGCCTATGTCGTGGAAGAACGCGGCGAATTCCTCGGTGCTCCAACCGAACTCCGCAAGCTCGCGGCGCATGCGGGCCAGCACCGGGGCGTCGTGGAGCAGGGCGGGCAGGTCCATGTGGCCGACCAGAGGGATGGAGAATGCGAAACGCTCCTCCAGGCAGGTGAGCGCTGCGCTCAGCGCGCCGCCCAAGCTGATGCCCGCGATGCCGACCGGCCGCGGGTCGTTGGCCTGCATCCACGAGAGCAGCGAGCGCGCGTCCAGCAGCGTCTGACGCAGGGCCTCGATGCTGCGCACGGCGTCGGCCGTCCAGTAGAGCTCGCCGTCGAAGCGCGAGGCGCGGGGCTTGCGCCGCCCGTGGTAGGGCGGCTGGAGCTGGATCACCTCCATGTCCAGGCGCCGGGCCAGCCCGGCGATGATGCCCACCTCTTCGATGAGCGTCTCCGGCTGCATGTAGCCGTGGATGTACAGCAGGCGCGGGCGGCCGCGGGCGGCCGCCGTGCGCAGGCGCCGCGCGTAGACCGTGTGCACCTCCGGGTAGTCGTTCTCGTAGCGCTCGCCGAACGCCGGCTCCAGCGGCTCGTGCTCCGAGGGGAAGATCACGTCCTCGCTGAGGATTCCCGGCAGGGCCCAGCGCCGGCTGCGGCGCACCACCGGTACGGCTTTGGGGGCCGGGAAGAGCGTCTCGATCGGCAGGCCCCGGTAGACGTCGAGCTGCTCGAACGTGTCCGGCGTGGGGAGCCCGATGGTGTTGATGATCCCCGCGAAGAGCCCGGCGACGTCGTCCAGATGCGGCAGGATGGCCAAGGGTTCGTGTCTCCTCGGCCGAAGCGTAGCGTCAGACGGCCGTCACGCTGCGCGCGTCCTGCCAGGCGAAGTAGGCGCGCTGGACCAGCAGGCCCAGGCCCGTCAACACCACCAAGAAGCGGACCGGAGCACCCAGCAAGGGAAGCTCCGAGGCGACGATCACGATCGCCAGGCCCGCCAGCAACGCCGCGGCGAACGGGCCCAGTGTGTCGCTGTGTGGCTTCGTGATCTGGCTGCCCACCAGGGCGGCGATCACGATGCCGGAGACGTAGACCGCGCTCAGGAAGGCGGCCAGACCGATCACGGCGATGGGGATCCCGAGCAGCGTAATCCCGATGAGCAGCAGGGCGATCGGCGTGGCCACCAGCAACAGGAAGCCCACGCCGATGGAACGGGCGAAGTCTCCGCCGCTGGTGAGCTGCACGTCGAAGAGCCGCGGCGCCAGGAAGTGGAGAAGCAGGCCCAGGGTGAAGGCCGCGCCCAGGCGAATCACGAGCCACACGTAGAAGCCGGCATCGGCGTAGTGGCTATACCACGCCTCTTGCCAGCCTTCGTGAACGCCGGAGCGGACCTCTCCGCCGACCACGGCGCCCGGAGCCACCTCGACCTCGCTCTTCTCCCAGAACGTCGCGTCCACGTCGCCGCCGACGCGGGCCCCGTCGAGAAGCGACACCCGCTCCGCGCGCGCGTCCACGTTGCGCGCCACGTTCCCGCGCACGTCGAGCCAGTGGCCGATCATGAAGAGATCGCGCTCCACGCGCCCCTCGATGGTCGCCCCGCCCGCCACGTGGGTGGAGTCGCGCTTCACCGTTGCGCCTTCGCCCAGGGTCAGGATCTCGGAAGCGGAGTACATGTTTCCCCCGACCTCGCCGTCCAGCCGTACCTTCTCGCCGATGGCGTGCAGGTTGCCCTCCACCTTGCCGGACACCTCGATGGTGCGTGCCGATGAGAAGACGTTTCCCTTGACCTCTCCGCGCAGGATGAGCCGCTCCGCCAGCAGGACGATCAGGTCACCGTCCACGACGCCGTCCACACGCACGGTGTTGGCGTTGACGATCATGGTCTGCTCGCGGGTCTCGCCCGCGGGCACGGAGACCTCGTCCTCGTGGAAGTGGAGATCCAGCGCGGCGCCGCTGCGTGGCACGGCCAAGAGCGACAGCAGCAACACGGCGAACGCCGACGTCCCCACGAATCGGCGCGAGAGCATCGACACCATGAAGAGCAGCAGCAGCGAGACGCTGGCCAGCCCCGCCAGCGCGATCAGGAACTCCAGGAGCCCGGGCACGTCGTCGCGAATCACGAAGAGGAAGTTGAAGGCCATCTCGTAGACTCCTTGCAGGCGGAAGGGATTGAGCCACTCGACGCCGGCCGGCAGCGACTCGAAGATCCAGCCCAGGACGGCCAGGGCCACCACGCCGAGACCCAGCATGGGCACGACGCCCATGGCCAGCTCTCGCGGCGGCGGCGCGGCGCGCGGGGCCAGGCGATAGGACTGGGGCACGCGCTCGTGGAGGACATCGGCCAGCAGGGTGGCCTCATCCTGCAGCCCGACCACCAGCGCCCGACAGCTCCGGCACCCGATCAGGTGCGCCTGCACGCTGCGCGCCTCCGAGGCATCCAGCTCTCCATCCACGAAGAACGCGTAGGTCAGCTCGGGAAAACAGCTCATGCGGACGTCTCTCCAAGGGCGATGCGCAGGCGTTGCCGGGCGCGGAAGAGCAGGCTGCCCACCTGGTTGCGCGATGTGCCCAGCAGCTCGGCGATGGCGTCGTAGTCCAGCTCCGCAAAGTGACGCAGCACCAGCGGCAGGCGGTACTTGACCGGAAGCGCGTCGATTCCAGACAACAGCGCCGCGCGCTCCTCGGCACGCAGCAGATGGCCCAGGGGCGAGGGCGCCCGATCGGCGAGCGCCTCGGGGTCGGCTCCGGCGTCGTCGAAGATGCGCGCTTCCGTGCTACGACGCCGAATCAGGTCGACGCAGAGGTTGGCGGCGATGCCCAGGAGCCAGGGGCGCATGGGTCGGGTCTCGTCGTAGCTGGCGAGCCGCTGCTGGGCGCGCGCGAAGGTCTCGCTTGCGGCGTCCTGGGCCGCAGCGTCGTCGGCAAGCATGCGCCGGCACAGGCGCCGGACATCCCGCTCGTGGTCGCGAAAGACCTGGCCGAGCGCCTCCTGGGCCGTCGGGCTCATGGAAACTCCGCCCCCCGGGGTCGTGCGTAGCGCAGCCCGCGCGCCCGGGCCCGAGGCCCCAACCCCCCGCCGCGCCTCGGCGAAGAACAGCTGCGGTCCCGTAAGGCTGGCGGCCAACGCCTGCTGCACCGGCGGAATCTCCCCGGGGCCATCCATTCCCGGCGGCCCTCAGCCTGTTCTACGAGCCAGGCGGCGGGGAATTGCGCGGTGCGGACGCCGGAGACCCTATCCTCTGCCCCCGACATGGCTTTCGAGGACCCGGGACAGAAGCGGAGCGGCGGCTGGCTCTTCAGCTCCATCAAGCACTGGATGGACCGCACCATCAACTACCGGATGGCCTTCGCCGGGGCGGCAATCCTGGGCGGGGTGGTCTTCGCAGTGAACTATCCCCATGGGCTGGGCGTGGCGATGACCTCTTCCCTCAAGCAAGCGGCCTACACCTTCTTCGTCGCCGGCTTCATCACGCGAA
>JAFDET010000037.1 GCA_019310195.1 Deltaproteobacteria bacterium | reverse complement strand
CGCGAGAGCTCGCCGCCGGAGGCGACCCGGCTCAGCGGCCGCGCCGGCTCGCCGGGGTTGGCGCGAAACAGGAGCTGCGGCGCCTCGGCACCGCCGGGCCCGCAGACCAGGCCGCCCTCCCCCGCGACCGGCGCCAGCTCCACCTCGATGCCCGCGTGGGGCAGCGCCAGATCCTGCAACGCCGCCTCCAGAGCGCGGCTCAGCGCGCGGCCGGCCTTGCGGCGACCCTGGCTGAGCCGCTTCGCCGCCCGCGCCAGCTCGGCGGCATGGGCGTCGCGTTCGCCCGTCAGCTCCGCGAGCCGCTCGTCGGCGGTCTCGGTCACCCCCAGCTCCGCGGCGGCACGATCGCGGAACGCGAGGATCTCCTGCTCCGTGGCGCCGTACTTGCGGCGCAGGCGCTCCAGCCGGTCGAGCCGATCCTCGAGGTCGGCCTGGCGGCCCGGATCGGCCTCGATTCCCTCCGCGTAGCGCTCCAGATCGGCCGCGACGTCGGCCACCTCGGCGTGAGCCGCGCTCAGCCGCTCGGCCAGGGGAGCCAGCGAGGCGTCGATGTCCGCCAGCTCGGCGGCGCGCCGCGCTGCATCGGCGACCAGGTCGGCGGCGGCCGGCGCATCCGTGACGGCCGGGTCGCCGCCCAGAAGCCGCGCCGCCTGCGCGGACTCACCGTGCAGGCGCTCGGCATGCAGAAGGCGCGCGCGCTCCGCCTCGAGCTCCTCCAGCTCACCGGGCAGCAGCTTCGCCTCGTCGATCTCGGACACCTGGAAGGCCAGGTAATCGCGCCGGCGGGCGCGCTCCTCGGACTGGCCGCGCAGGCCCGCGATCTCGGCCTCTGCCTCGCGCGCGCCCGCGTGCGCCCGCGCCACACCCGCCCGGATCTCCAACAGGCCGCCGTAGGCATCCAGCAGGCGGCCGTGAGTCTCGGGACGGCGCAGGGCCTGGGACTCGTGCTGGCTGGCCACCTCGATCCGCTCGCCCAGCACCTCGGCCAGCGCCGACACCGGTACCAATTGCCCGCCCAGCCAGGCGCGGCTGCGGCCGGCGGCCGACACGCTGCGCCGCGCCACCAGCTCGCCCTCCTCCGCCTCGATGCCGCGCTCCTCCAGCGCGGCGACCAGGTCCGGCATGCCCGCCACCTGGAAGACGGCCTCCACCACGGCGGCCTCGGCGCCCGAGCGCACCCGGTCGCTGGACCCACGCGCTCCCGCGAGCAGCTCCAGGGCCCCCAGTACCAGCGACTTGCCGGCACCGGTCTCCCCGGTCAGGACGTTCAGGCCCGGCGCAAGCTCGAGCTCCGCCTCTTCCACCACCGCGAGATCGCGGATCCGCAGGCTCTCGATCAACGCGTACCCCAGCGAAGCTTTTCGCGGAGGATGGCGAAGTGGTTGCGGAACGGGGAGACGACCAGGGACACGGCGTGGGGCGAACGCTCGATCTCCACGAGGTCGTCATCGCGCAGGGTGACGTCGTCCTGGCCGTCGACGGTGAGGCGCACATCCTCGCCGCGGCCGCGCGCGCGGAGCTGGATCCGCGACGCACCGGGCAGCACCACCGGGCGCTGGGTCAGGGTATGAGGCGAGATGGGCGTCAGCACGAAGGCCTCGAACTGGGGCATCAGGATCGGGCCGCCGGCGGACAGCGAGTAGGCAGTCGAACCCGTCGGCGTCGACACGATCAATCCGTCGGCGTGATACGTGGTCATCTCGTCGCCGTCGACCTGCGTCTGCACCTCGACCATGCGCGCGGAGGTGGCGTTGGCCAGCACGGCGTCGTTGAGTGCCAGGAACTCGCCCAGGACCTGATCGCCGCGCAGGGCGCGAACAGCCAGGCGCATGCGCGACTCCACGCGCATCTGGCCGCCGAGCACGCGCTCCAAGGCGGCGTACATCTCGTCCTGGGAGATCTCGGTCATGAAGCCCAGCGTGCCCAGGTTGACGCCCAGGATCGGGACGGCCCGCGACCCGGCGCTGCGGGCCACCGAGAGCAGCGTCCCGTCGCCGCCCAGGACCACCACCAGATCGGCGCTCCCGACCACCTCCGCACGGGACGCGCCGGAGCCGCCGGTGTGCATCGCGGCGTCCTCATCCAGCACGAGGCGCAGCCCGCGCTCCTCGAGCCACTTTTCCAAGCCCCGCACGAGACCGGCCGCCTGGGGCTGGTCCGGCTTCATGCAGATGCCGACAGTCTGAAGCTTCATGGAAGGGCCTCGGGGGGCGTTGACTGCGTATCACAGGGACGGCGGGCCCTCAAGCGAGCGCTGCTACGCTGCCGGGATGGGCGACGACGCCTCCGATCTCTTCGCGCGTCGCACGACACCGTCCAGCCGCGCCCCGCTGGCCGATCGCATGCGCCCGCGCAGCCTCGACGAGGTGGCCGGCCAGGATACGCTGGTGGGCGCCGGCGCACCGTTGCGCGCGCTGGCCGACGCCGGCGAGCTGCCGTCGTTGATCCTGTGGGGGCCGCCGGGCTGCGGCAAGACCACCCTGGCGCGGCTCCTGGCCCGAGGCGACGACGTGCGCTTCCACCCGCTCTCCGCGGTGAGCGCCGGTGTTGCCGACGTGCGGACGGCCGTGAAGCAGGCGAACCTGGATCGCGCGACGGGCCGGCGCTTCGTGCTGTTCCTGGACGAGATCCATCGCTTCAACCGCGCCCAGCAGGACGCGCTGCTGCCCCACGTCGAAGCGGGGACGTTGACACTGATCGGCGCCACCACCGAGAACCCCTCGTTCGAGGTGATCGCGCCGCTGCTCTCCCGGGCCCGCGTCTTCACCCTGGAGCCCCTGGCGCCGGAAGCCCTGGCCGCGTTGCTGGAGCGGGCGGCAACCGACGCCGAGCGCGGCCTGGGCCAGAGCGGCGTCGCCTTGGGCTCCGAGGCACGCGATGCGATCAGCCACGCGGCCGACGGCGACGCGCGCCGGGCCCTGGGGCTGCTCGAAGCCGCGGTGGCGCTGGCCCAGCGCTCGGGTGAGACGGAGCTGCGCCCGGAGCGCGTGCAGGAGACCGCCGGGCGCCGCATCCTGCTCCACGACAAGGAGCGCGAGGAGCACTTCAACGTGATCTCCGCGCTGATCAAGAGCCTGCGGGCCAGCGACCCGGACGCCGCGCTCTACTACCTGGCCCGGCTGCTCGCGGCCGGCGAGGACGCCACGTACGTGGCCCGGCGACTCGTGATCTTCGCCTCCGAAGACGTGGGCAACGCCGAGCCCCAGGGTCTGCAGCTCGCGAGCTCCGCGCTGGTGGCGGCGGAGCGCATCGGCATGCCCGAAGCCCGCATCCCCCTGGCCCAGGTGGTCACGTTCCTGGCCTGCGCACCCAAGAGCAACGCGTCGTACACCGCGCTCGGGCGCGCCTGGGAAGCCGCCGAGAAGCTCGGCCCCGCGCCGGTGCCCCTGCACCTGCGCAACGCCCCCACCCCGCTGATGAAGGAGCTGGGCTACGGGCGCGACTATCGCTACGCCCACTCGGAGCCCGACGCGTTCGTACCCGATCGCAACCTGCCCGACGCGCTGGGCGACCGCGTCTTCTACGAGCCCAGCGAACGCGGCGCCGAGGCCGACCTGGCCGAGCGCCTTCGCACCTGGCGCCAGCGCCGGATCAAGAAAGGGGACGGTCCTTAGAAACTAAGTAACTCAAGACCCGGGTTGCGATCACGTCCCGGGTAGTGAGTTACTTAGTTTCTAAGGACCGTCCCCTTTCTTGATCCCGTTGCTTGACCTGGACCTGGTTGCGGCCGGCCTGCTTGGCGGCGTAGAGCGCGGTGTCGGCTTCGGCGATCAGGTCGGAGGCGGTCTGCTCGCGGTCGTGGTAGCCGGCCACGCCGATGCTGATCGTCACCTCGACATCTCGGCCGTCCGGAATCACGAAGCGGGCGGCCTCCACCGTCTGGCGCCAGCGCTCGGCGAACTGGGTCGCGCCATCGAGGCTGTTCTGCGCCATGATGACGATGAACTCCTCGCCCCCGTAGCGGCCGCCTACGTCGGTGGCCCGCAAGCTCGAGCGGAGCACCTCGGCGACGCCGCGCAGCACGGCGTCGCCGGCCTGGTGCCCGTGATCGTCGTTGACCCGCTTGAAGTGATCGAGATCCGCCATCAGCAGGGTCAGCGGGGATTGATAGCGACGAGCCCGCAGCACCTCGATGTTGAGGATCTCATCGACGTAGCGCCGGTTGCGAAGGCCGGTGAGCGGATCCGTGGTCGAGAGACGCGAGAGCTGCTCGTTCTTTCCGCGCAGCTCGGACTGGAGGAGCTTGATCTTCAGGTGTAGACGCAGGCGGGCGACCAGCTCCGACGGATGAAAGGGCTTGACGATCGAGTCGCAGGCCCCGGCTTCGATGAGCCGCACCTGGCGGTCCAGGTCGGTAGTCGCGCTGAGGAAGAGCAGCGGCACGTCCCGCACGTCGGCCCGGGACTCCTTGATCTGCAGCAGCTTCTCCCCGTCCAGACCCGGCATCTCCACGTCGCACAGGACCACGTCGACCCGCTCCGCGAGCAGCAGCTTCAGACCCTCGATGCCGTTTCCGGACTCGAGGATCCGGTCGAAGAGCCCCACGGGATCGAGCGCCTGGCGGATCTTTGCCCGCTGGCTGGGTGAATCCTCGATGACGAGCAACGTGGCCATGGGCTCCCGTCCTGCCGAGACCCGCGCGACCCGGGCCTCCCCACCGCAGCGGGTATCGACCGCCCGGAACAGGCCCCGGAGTGGATTTCCAGCGCCCCTTCGACGATGCAAGGTGTCGGCCAAGCAGAAACGCGAATCCGAGCGCGGCCCTGAGCGGGCCGGCTGCCGACACGATGCCCTATGCTGAGCCGCCGTGACCCCGGGAGCCATCCTCCTCTCCGACACGGCCGCCGAGCGTTTCGGCCGGCGCATGCAGAGCCTGGCGCCGACTCGGCCACTGGTGCGCGTGGCGGACGACGCGGTCGACGGCGACCTGGACGCCGTGGAGATCGCCTTCTTCTCCGGGGACCTCTTTCCCGAGCGTGTCGGCCCGTTCATCCGGCAGTTGGTTCGCTGCAAGGAGCTGCGCTGGTTCCACACTTTCTCCGCCGGGGTCGACAATCCCTTCTTCGCCGGACTGCTGGAACGCGGCATCCGCCTCAGTACGTCGTCCGGCGCCATGGCGACGCCCATCGCGCACACGGTGATGCTCTACCTGCTGGCGCTCTCCCGGGATCTGCCGGGCTGGCTGCGCGCCCAGGCCCAGCATGTCTGGGAGCCGCGCCCGGTCCAGGAGCTGTCGGGGCGCACCCTGGGCGTGCTCGGCCTGGGGCCGATCGGCATGGAGGTCGCCCGGCTCGGCGCCGCCTTCGGCATGCACGTGATCGGGATGCGCCGCGAGCCGCGGGGGGACGAGCCCTGCGAGACCTGGCCCCTGACACGGCTGGACGAGCTGCTGCAGCGCGCGAACGACCTGGTCCTCGCCTTGCCGCTCAGCGACGCCACGCATCACATTCTGGACGCCGACGCCATGGCGCGGCTGCCGAAGGGCGCACGCATCGTCAACGTTGGACGCGGCGAGCTGGTGGACGAAGCCGCCCTGGCCGATGCGCTCGCTTCGGGACACCTGGCGGGCGCGGGCCTCGACGTCTTCGAGGTGGAACCCCTGCCCGAGGACAGCCCTCTGTGGGGCCGGCCGGACGTGATCGTGACGCCCCACAGCTCGGGAACCACGCCGGGCAACCAGGAGCGCGCGGCCGAGATCTTCCTCGAGAACCTGGCTCGCTACGGCCGGGGCGATGCCCTGCGCAACGAGATCCTCTCGCCCTGATCGCGGATCAGCGCGCGGGCACGTCGGCGACCAGCAGCTCGACGGCCTTGCGAACCTCCTGCTCCGCGTCGATCCGCCCGTACAAGCTGACATAGGCCCAGCCCGTCCAGAAGCGGTCATTCTTCCCGGGTCGACTGAACCACACGTCCAGCTCGCCTCGGGCGGCCTGGCCCTCGTACGGCTGGAAGGCGTCGCCGGAGCTCCGGCCCAGCCAGAAGTGCACGATGTAGTCCGGCTTGACCGAGTCGTGTTCGTAGCCCTTCTTCTCCAGCTCCTGGCGCAGCCCCTGGCGCGCCACGTCGCGGTTGCGCTGGCGCTCCGCCACGTCGGCCTGGCCGGCACTGGGCCTCAGGTCGGGCCCCGGCGCGAAGGAGAAGCGCTGCAGGTCGACGAAATCACGCGACCGATCCGGATCGAACTCGACGCGCAGGGACGTACACCCCGTCGACGCCAGCACCGCAAGCAATGCAGCCACGCCGAAGAAACCCAGCCGTCTCACTTCTTCCCCTCCTTGGCCGCCCCCGCCCCTTCGACGGCAGGAAGCGCCTCGCGCAGATCCTCATTCAAGGACTTGAACACCTGGTGGAGCGCATCCCGCAGCCCATGTGCGACGCTTGCGGGCTGGCGATCCCTCAGCGCGGCAATCGACCGATACGACTTGCTGAAGGCCATGTCGAGCTGGACCGAGTGGGCGTCCAGCACCGCGAAGTCGATCTCCACGACGGCAGTCTGTCGGCCCGGGCGCGAGAAGTCCGCGTAGAGATCGTGGACATAGCCCTCGACCCTCCAGTCCGGGCGGATCGCCTCGCTGGGGCCCACCACGTGGGTGAAGAGCCCGGAGCGCTCGAACCATTCTTCGAGGGCGGTGCGGATCAGATCGCCCGGCGTCGAGTAGAACTCGTGATAGAAGTCGGCCACGTAGCGGTCTTCGGAGACCCGGTAGACGAGCCCCTTGCGCTCGAAGGGCCGGTCGACACGCAGCCGGGCAATCTGAACCCGTCCCCGGTCACCCGGGTCGAGGATCATGGTCGGCGCCATGTCGAGCAGGTAGCGAGTCTTCTCGGGCTGGCTCTGGCCCAGGCAGCCCGACGCCAGCAGCGCAATCAGGGCCAGCGCCATCCAGGGGCGTCGCGTCACTGGCCCACCTCGACTTCGATCTCCTTGGGCGGATCGCCGCGCACCAGGAGCGAGGGCTGGGCCTTGAGCGTCTCGGTCAGGTCGCGGAGGTTCTCGCTGGCCACCCGGGCGTTCTCCAGCGCCGCCTCCAGGTCGTAACGGCCGCCGTCCAGCATGCGCTGCGCGCGCACCAGGGTGGCGGTGGCTTCCTGCATGGTCTCGGTAGCGCCGGCGGTCAGGGCAGGCACCTCCGCCTCGGCCAGGGTCGCCTGAAGCTGTCGGTTGGTCACACGCAGCTCCGACAACAACCCGACCGCCTCCTCCTCCAGACGATCCACCTTCGCATCCCGGACGGCCGTAGTGAGCTCCACGATCAGGGTGTCCAGGTTCGTGACCAGCCGCACCACATCCACGTCGTTCAGCTTGGCCGCGAAGCGGGTGGCCGCATCGGTGAGTGTGGCCATGGTGCTGGGCGCGGACGGGATGTAGATGTGCCGGGGCGTGTGCACGATCTTCATGGGCGGGTTCTCGAGCGGATCCAGGACGTCGGCCTCGATGTAGGCAATCCCGGTGATGCCCGACTGGGCCAGCCGCAGGCGCAAGCCCTCCTTTACGCGGCCCTCGAGCCGTTCGCGATGCTGCTCGTATGAGAGGTCGCGAAGTGCAGCGTCTTCCTCCCGGGCGATGACGAACTCCATCAGGATGGAGACCATCTGCCCGTACTTCAGCCGCTCTGCCTTGCTCGAGAACTCGTAGTAGTCCTCGAGCATCCCGATGCTCTTGACCACTCCGATCTTCACGCCGCGGTAGCGCACCGGCGAGCCCACCTCGAGCCCGGTCACGGCCTCATCGAAGTAGCTCTCGAAGCGGATCCGGGGCGCGAACATGCCCTCGCCCCCCAGGATCACCGCACAGCTCCCCACGGCAATCATGCCCGCGAAGACGAAGAGCCCCACGCGAAAGTTCCGGGCCGCCTCGCTCACGCACTCACCTCCGTCGCCGCAGACTCACTCGTCTCCCGATGGAAGAAGCGCCGCACCCACTCGTCCTCGGAGTGGTCGCGCAGCTCCTGGGGAGAGCCGGTGGCGATGATACGCTTGGTTCGTTTGTCCAGCATGATCACCCGATCGGCGATGGTGTAGATGCTGGGAAGCTCGTGAGTCACCACGACGAAAGTGACGCCCAGGGCCCGCGAAAGCCGCAGGATCGTCTGGTCGAGCTCGGCTGAGGTGATCGGGTCCAGGCCGGCGGAGGGCTCGTCCAGAAACAGGATCTGCGGGTCCAGCGCCATGGCGCGAGCGATGGCGGCGCGCTTGGCCATGCCGCCGCTGATGTCCGCCGGCATGTAGTTCTCGAAGCCCTCCAGGGCCACCATGCGCAGCTTGCTGGCCGCAATGGCGTCCATGGCCTCGCGCGGCAGGTCCGTGAACTCCTCCATCGGAAGCCGCACGTTCTCCAGCAGGGTCATGTTCCCGAAGAGCGCGCCCATCTGATACATCACGCCGAAGCGCGAGATGATCCGTTGCCGATCCTTTCCGTGCGCCGTGGTGATGTCGTCGCCCGCGATGTAGATGTGGCCGCCGACGGGCTCGTAGAGTCCGATCATGTGCTTGAGCATGGTGCTCTTGCCGGACCCCGATCCGCCCAGGATCACGAAAATCTCGCCCGGCATGACCTCGAACGAGACGTCGTCGAAGATCACGTTGGGGCCGAAGCTCGCGGAGAGATTCTCCACGCGGACGATGGGCTCTGCAGCCGTCGCTAGCACGTCAGATTCCCAGCATGTAGAAGACCACCGCGAAGATTCCGTCGATCACCGCGATCAGCGTGATGCCACTGACCACGGCGCTGGTGGTGGACAGGCCGACGGCGCCCGCGCCCTTGCCGGTCTCCAGGCCGCGCTGGCAGCCCACGGCAGCGACGATGACGCCGAACACGAAGCCCTTGAAGATGCCACCCAGGAAGTCCCCGACGCTCACCATCTCCGCGATCCGCGAGATGTAGAGGTTCAGGGGGAAGTCGAGGGTGAGGAACATCACCGCGCCCCCGGCAAGCCCCGCGGCGTTCATCAGCATGGCCAGCACCGGTACGACGATGATCGCCGCCACCACGCGGGGCAGGATCAGGAAGCGCATGGGCTCGAGGCCCATGGTGGCGAGCGCATCCACCTCCTCGTTCACCTTCATGGTGCCGATCTCGGCCGCGAACGCCGAGCCGGAGCGGGCCGTGAGCATGATCGCCGCCATCAGCGGGCCCAGCTCCCGCAGCAGCGACATGCCCAGCAGGTCGGCGATGAAGATCTCGGCGCCGAAACGCTGCATGGGGATGAGCGATTGGAAGGAGAGAATCAGGCCCAGCAGGAAGCCGATCAGGGCCACGATCGGAACGGCGCCGATGCCGGCCCGCTCCGCCACCAGCATCACGTCCTTGAAGCGAAGCAGCCGCGGGTTCCGCACCACCTGCAGCAAGCCCAGGGTAAGGGCGCCGACGTAGGCGATGGTTTCGCGGACCCCGAGAAGCAGGTCGATGGAAGCGCTGCCCAGCGCTTCGAAGAAGTTTCTGCGACCGGCCTCGGGCGCTGGCGCCTCGCTCTCACCCGCCGCGACCATCTCCAGGATCTCCGCCACGTTGGACGGGAGGCCGCGCAGCTCCAGGCGGCCACCGCCTTGCCGCCGCGCGCGCTCCATCTCCACCAGAAGCACCGCCCCGGCCGCGTCGCAGGAGTCCAGCCCCGAGACATCCAGGACCAGAGGCCCGGCGCCGCGGGCCCGATCCATGGCATCCCGCCAGATCTCGCCGGCGGTGGCGGCATCCAGGTGGCCCGACAGGCGCAGGCCTTCGGGGCCCGGCTCGAGGCGGGCCGACGCGGCGGGTTGGGAAGCTGCTGCAGCCATGCGGAGTTCCGCAGCTTATCGCACGGTCGTGAGCGCGCGTACCGGACATTGCACTAAACCGTCCAGACGGTACAGTGATTGCCATGGTCAGCCCCGCCCCGAGAGATCTTTCCAGCGCTCGGGAGCGCGTGCTGGACGCGGCCAAATCCCGCCTGCTGGCCGGCGGCCCCTCAGCGCTGGTGCTCGACGCGGTGGCCCGCGACGCCGGCGTCTCCAAAGGCGGCCTCCTCTACCACTTCCCCTCCAAGACCGCGCTGGTGGACGGGCTGGTGGAGCGCATGCTCGACGGCTTCGAGCAGAGCCAGGCGCTGCGAGCCCAGGCCGATGCCGGTGCCGGCCGCTGGACCCGGGCCTACCTGGACACCACGGTGGACCCCGAGGGCGGTCCGGCGGACTCCTCCGCACAGCTGATGGCCGGCATCCTGGCCTGCATCGGCGGAGACGCCGAGCGCCTGGCCACCGTGGGCGAAGCGTTTGCGCGCTGGCAGCGGCGCCTGGAGGACGACGGCCTCGATCCGGCCACCGCCACCCTGGTGCGGCTGGCCGCCGACGGGCTCTGGCTCTCCCAGCTTCTCGGCCTGCCGCGCGTCGACCAGCCGCTGCTGCGTCAGGTGCTGAACGCGCTACGCGATCGGACGCAGGCGTGACGCCGCAGCCGGACCGGTTCGAGCGCGAGATCGAGCGGCTCGAGCTACGGGTGCGCGAGTCGGCCGAAGAGCTGCGCGCCCTGCGAGAGCGCTGGCGCGCGCGCGCGCGCGCCGAGGTCCGCGCCGAAATCGAGGAGATCCGCGGAGGCTGGGAGGACGTGGACCACAAGTGGTGGGTCGGCGTCCTGGCGGGGCTCGTCTTGTTCGTGCTGGCCTCGTACGCCTTCTACGCCAACCTGGGCTGGTACGCGGACCAGCGCGCCCTGCCCGTCTCGTCCGACTGGCTGCTGGACCACCTGCCGCGGGTGAACCTGGTCCCCCTGCTCTCCTGGGGATGGCTCGCACTGCACGCGTGGGCGCTGGGCATCGCCGTCCTCTACCACCCGCGCCGCATGCCCTTCCTGCTCTTCCTGCTGGGCCTCTACCTGTGTGTACGCACACTCTTCGTGTTCCTGTCTCCGATCGGCGCCCCGGTCACGATCCTGGACATGCGCGAGCTGGACACCCTCTTCGCAACCGTGGCGGGCGAGTACACCTTCCAGAACGAGTTCGTGTTCTCGGGACACACGGCCGTACCGTTCCTGTTCTTCCTCTTCTTCGACACGCCTTGGCAGAAGAGCGTGATGCTGGCCGGAGCCGTGACGATGGCGGTCGCGGTGCTGCTGACCCACAACCACTACACCGTTGACGTGCTGGCGGCGTGGTTCATGGGCTACGCGATCTTCGCCCTGTCCCGCGCGCTCTACTACAAGGGCGTCGAGCCGCTGTTCCTGCGGCGCCTGCATCTCGGTTGACGACCCTGCGCGGATCGGGAACCGTCCCTCCGTGCCCCAGCTCCGCTACTCCGAGGAAGAGCTTCTCGCGTCCCACGACTATGCGAGGCCGCACGAGGTGGCCGGCCGCGGGCTGCACGGAGGCTTCGACGCCTCGGGCTGCTACATCCCGCCACGCCTGCTCCACCGCGGCCCGGCCGTGGAAGCCTGGACGGCCGCGCTGATCCGCCGCGGAGGCGGCCCCCTGGACGCCGGCCCCTCGCTCCTGGACGGCATCCGCTTCCCCAACCCGGCGCAGCAGAAGCTGATGATCCGCGAAGGGCTGGGCCAGACCTTCTGGAACACGCTCACCATCACCGGCCACATCGAGGCGCGCGGCCGCATCCTGGCCGACATGGCTTTTCCGGAGCTGCAGGGGTCCATCGAAGAGGACATCTCCGAGATGGGCATCGGCCACCTGAACCGGGGGCTGCTTCGGGCCCACGGCCTCGACGAGGGCGGCGAGCCGGAGCGCGGTATCGGCGGCCACGACGTCATGTGGTTCGCCCTGCGCGACCTGGCCTTCGGCGAGACCGGCTGGCCCGACCCGGAGGTACCCGCGAACATCGCGCGGCCGGACGACCAGGCCGATCCCTTCCCCCAGCTGGTGCCGGCGATCGTGCGCACCGTCCATTTCCTGGCCAACCTGCTGATGATCGAGTTCCGCGCCGAGCGCGGCTTCTCCTTCAGCGAGCGATTGCTCCTGGACCCGGAGCTCTTCACCGAGCGACGCGCGCAGGCCGAGGAAGCGGCCGAGGTGGTGAACCGGATCCGCACGGACGAGGCCATCCACGTCCGCTCGTTGCGGCTCTATCTGGGCGAGCTGCGCAGCATCAGCTTCCGGACCCGCGACGGCGGGCATTTGCCCGGCCGCGAGCTGGTGGACACGCTGTGGCAGGGCATCGTCGAGTGGGCCGTGAACGAACAGCCGCGGCTGGTTGCGGAGCGAACCCGAAAGGTTTTGGCCGAGCGCATCCTTGCGCATCCGGAGGGGGAGCGGCTCCTCCGGGAGTTCGAGTCCCTCCAGGACCACGGCGAGTGAGCCCCGACAACCGCAGCCCGGTCTCGGCCGATCACGCTGCCGTGTTCGTCCGCCGCGACGGGCCCTAGGCCCGAAGTGGCCTGGCGCGACCGCGATCATACCCGGGGAAGTCTCTGGGTGTCCCTGGCTGTGCTCGCCCTGCCGCTCCTGGCGCAGAGCGGAGGCGGCGTCGCATTCCAGCTGATCGACCTGGGCTTCGTGAGCCGGCTGGGCGACGACGCCACCACCGCCGTGGTCGTGAGCAACCAGGCGCTGCGCCAGGCATTCTTCATGCTCGTGATGGGCGCCAGCTTCGGCGCCCAGGGACTGATCGCCCGCCGTGTGGGAGAAGGCCGGCTAGACGCCGCCGAGCACGTAGCCGGCCAGGTGGTGCTGCTGGGACTGCTGGCGTCGTTCGCCATCGCCGGCATCGGCATCGCTCTGGCTCCGGCGCTGCTCTCCGGGCTGAAAGTCTCCGCGCCGGTCCACGCCATCGCGCTGCCCTATGCCCGGCTCGTATTCGCCTTGAACTTCGGCTTCGTGTTTCTGTTCCTGTTCAACGCGATCCTCCAGGGCGCCGGCGACTCGATCACCCCGCTGCTGATCAGCCTGACCCAGAGCGCCGTGGCCGTGGCGGCCGAGTGGTGCCTGATCTTCGGCCACTTCGGAGCGCCCGCCCTCGGCGTGCGCGGAGTCGTCCTGGGCCTGGCCGTGGGCCAGCTGGTTTCCGCAAGCCTGGCGCTGCGCGTGCTCTTCTCCCGGGGCGGCCGGGTCCACCTGCGGCGCCACCACCTGCGGCCGGATGCGCGAGCCATGCGCGAGATCGCGGCCCTGTCCTGGCCTCCGGCCATCCAGATGCTGGGCGGCTTCGTGGTGAACGTCTACTTCATCCGGCTCCTGGGCGGCTTCGGCTCCGAAGCCCAGGCGGCCTACGCGGTGGGCATGCGCCTCTCCATGGTGGGGCCCATGCTGGCGTTCCCCCTGGCCGGGGCGTGCTCGGTGCTGGTGGGCCAAGGGCTCGGCTCGGGCAACGTACCGCGCGCGTGGCGGGCGCTGCGCGTGGGACTGGTGGCCCACGTGGGCGTGCTCTGGAGCCTGGCCGCGGTGCTCGCGCTCTTCCGCAGACCCATCATGAGCGCGTTCGCCAGCGACCCAGCGGTGATCGAGCTGGGGACGCAGATGCTGCTCTTCCAAGCCGGAACGTTCGCCGCCTGGGCCTTCTTCTTCGTGTTCCTGCGCGCACTGCAGGGCGCCGGCGACGTGGCCGTGCCCATGCTGCTGTCGCTGGCCAACTCGATTCTGATCACGATCCCGCTGGGCCTGCTGCTCGCGACCGACGCGGGCTTCGGCTGGGGCCCGACCGGCGTCTTCGCCGCCCAGGTGACGGGCGCGTGGGCCATCACGCTGACCACCGGCGCCTGGCTCGCCACGGGCCGCTGGACGGCCCGCGCCCGTGCACTCGCCGCCGCCCACGGGGCATGAGGCTCCGCTAGCGTTCGCCGTCGGAGGGGAGATGCCGATCCACCAGCGCTGGGACGACGAGCACGGCGCGCTCTTCGTGCGCTTCGAGCCGCCGCTCAGCGCCGACGCGTTCCTGGCCTGGGCGCAGGCGCTGAACGACGACGCCACCCTGCCGGACGGCAGGCGAGAGTTCATCGACTTGAGCGCCGTGGAGACCAGCGACATCACGGGGGAGCGCCTGCGCGAGCTGGCCGACGCCTTTCGCGGCCAGGACCGCACGCGGGGTCAGACCCGCATCGCCGTGCTGGTCTCGCGTGACGTCGTCTTCGGTCTGGGGCGGATGTACCAGGCCTATCGCGGCGAAGGCGCCGTGGACCTGGAGGTCTTCCGCGACGCTCTCGAGGCGCGTCGCTGGCTGGACCTTCCCGACGACGTGGCGGGCGCCTAGGCCTACCAGGCGCGGGTTGCGATTCCCTCCGGCGACACCCACCAAGGTGCCCAGGCGAGCTGCGGGCCTTCGACGCTGAGGTCGGATTTCCGCGGGCGCACGGAGTGGGCCTCCACGCGGATCTCCCGGGGATCCACGCTCTCGCGCAGCGGCGCCGTACCCGAGTCGAACTCCGCCTGGAGCGCATCCAGGTCGCTGCGAAGGTCTTCGACCCGCGCCTTTGCGCGGGCCACGTCGCCCGCCTCGCGCTGCGCCCGGCTGGCGCTGCGGGCGGCCGTCGCCGCCCGGCCCACGTTCCCCGAGCTCGCCACCTTGCGGCCGAAGATCGCGCCCAGCACCGTGGCGCCCAGGGACACGGCCGTCTGCAGCTTCTGGTGCCGGGCCTGGTCGCGTTCGCGGTCCACGCGTTCCTCTGCCCGGGCGATGCGCTCCTCGAGCCGCGCCAGCTTGGGGGCGTAGCGCTTGCGCAGCTTCTCGAGCTCCAGGTCGCGCTTCTCCCGGGCCGCGTGCACCAGCTCGGCGCGAAACGCGCCCTCCTCCTGTCCGGGATGCGAGTAGCGCTTGAAGTCCGGCGCGCGGAACAGCTCCAGACGCCGATCGCGATAAAGCGAAGAGACCAGACGCTTCTTCCAGGTGGCGTAGCTGCGCGCGCGCAGCACGCGCAGCGGGCGCCCGGCGTCGCTGCCCGGCGTGTACAGCGCCAGATCGGCGGCGTCGCGCAGGCGGCGGATGCGGTCGGCGTCCTGCCCCCAATCAGCGAGTCC
>JAFDET010000251.1 GCA_019310195.1 Deltaproteobacteria bacterium | reverse complement strand
GCTTCGCCCATGCCGGCAAGGTTGGAACGACCCGAAGCCCATCCCCACGTCGCCCTGGTCACCATCGATCGGCCCGACAAGGCCAACAGCCTGGATCCGCCGACCCTGATCGAGCTGGCGCGAGCCTGGAAGACCATCGCCGACGATCCCGAGATCCGCTGCGCCGTCCTCACCGGTGCAGGCGACCGCGTGTTCTGCTCGGGCATGGACATGACCACGACGATCCCGGTCTCCCAACGCCTGGCGCGGGGCGAGCGGATCGACGACGCGGACTTTCGTGGACTGCGCAGTGTGAGCCGGGCGCTTCTGGCGGGCTACGACCTGCGGACGCCGCTGGTGTGCGCCATCAACGGGCACGCCCGGGCCGGAGGCTTCGACCTGATGCTGGCCTCGGAGCTTCGCGTGGCCGTGCCCGACGCCAGCTTCGCCCTCGAGGAGGTCGCCCTCGGCCTGTACCCGACCGGAAACGCCACGGTGCTGCTGCCGCGACAGATCGGCTGGGTGCACGCCCACGAGCTGCTGCTCACGGCTCGCCCCATCGACGCGGCGCGCGCCCTGGAGATCGGCCTGCTGAACCGTGTGGTGCCGCGGGAGGAGCTTCTGCCCTGCGCCCTGAAGCTGGCCGACGCCATCGCCGCCAACGCGCCGCTCGCGGTGAGCCAGACCCGGCGCGGCGTGCGCGAGCTGCTGTCCCTGCCCTTGGACGAGGCCTGGCGCCGGCAGGAGGAGCTGGGAAGCCCGCTGCGCAGAACCCACGACGCCCGCGAGGCCCAGCGCGCCTTCGTCGAGCGCCGGCGCCCGGTGTGGAAGGGCCGCTAGGAGCTCGACCCAAGATGGAGCACACCGTCCGGACGCCGATCCATCCGCGCTGGCTGCGTTGCGCTCCTTGCGCCGTAGCTACGGCTATGGCTCAGTCGCGCGCCTTGCCAGGGCGGCGTCTCGACGCCCGGGCCGGCGCACTCCATCTTGGGTCAGGCTCCTAGTCCTGTGAGCCGCGGGAGGCTTGCGGGCCTGTGCCTGGCCGCGCTGCTGGCCGTCGGAATCGCCTTCGGCTGGTCGAGCGTTCGCGGCCGCCCCTGGCGCATCGAGCTGCACTTCCACCGCGTGCTGGCGCGCTTCCTGCTCGAGAGCCCGATGCTGCTCTCCCAGCTGCGCATCCTGGAGCCGTGGGGGCTCGACTTCCACTCCGATGACCTGGACGATTTCTCCGTCGAGAAGACGCGCCGGCGGGCCGCATGGCTGCGCGAGGAGCTGGGGGTCCTGCGCAGCTACGACCGCAGCTCGCTTTCGCCGGAACAGCGCCGCTCCCAGGAGGTGGTCGCCTGGTTCCTCGAGGTCCTGGCCCAGGGCGAGCCGTACCTGCTGCACGACTATCCGATCAACCAGCTCGAAGGCGTGCAGAGCAGCTTGCCCGACTTCCTGCTCAACGTGCACCAGATCAACGACGAGCGGGATGCGCGCAACTACGTTGCGCGGCTGCGCAAGGTGGAGCGGGCCTTGGATCAGGTCTTCGACGGCGTGCGCCAGCGCCGGGACGCGGGCGTGGTGCCGCCGCGCTTCGTGCTGGCGCGCGTTCGCGCCGAGGTCGAGGGCTTCGTGGCTCCGGCCCCGGGCGAGCACGAGTTGGTGCGTCACCTGGACCAGGCGCTGGCGGAGCTGGGCGACGTCTCCGCCCAGGACCGGGCCGCGTTGCGGGCGGAGGCCGAGGTCGCGCTGGTGGAGCGGGTCTACCCGGCCTACCGGCGCCTGCTGGCTCTGCTGGCCGAGCTGGACGCAGTGGCCACCGACGAGGATGGGGTCTGGAAGCTCCCCGACGGGCGCGACTACTACGCGTGGCTCCTGCGCCTGCATACGACCACGGACATGGGGCCCGATGAGATCCATGCCCTGGGCCTGGCGGAGACCGCGCGCATCCAGGCCGAGATTCGCGCGATCCTGGAAGGGGAGGGCATCGACGCCGGCGACCTGGCAGAGACGCTTCGGCGCCTGCACGCCGACCCGCGCTTCCACTACCCGGACGACGACGCGGGGCGCGAGGCCATCCTGGCCGACTACCAGGCGATCATCGAGGAAACCCAGGAGCGTCTGCCCCGCTACTTCGCGCGCCTGCCGCGCGCCGCTGTCGAGGTGCAGCGCGTGCCGGCCTTCAAGGAGGACGGTGCGCCGGGCGCCTACTACCGCCCGGCGCCCCTGGACGGCTCACGCCCGGGGGTCTTCTACGCGAACCTGCGCAACGTGGACGAGACGGTCCGCTTCGGCATGCGGACGCTCGCCTACCACGAGGCGGTGCCGGGCCACCACCTGCAGATCGCACTGGCCTTCGAGAACCCGGCGCTGCCGCTGATCCGCCGGCTGCTGCCCTTCGGCGCCTTCTCCGAGGGGTGGGCGCTGTACGCCGAGCGGCTGGCTGCCGAGGAAGGCTTCCACCCGACGCCCTTGGATCGCGTGGGCCAGCTGGTGGCCGAGCTGTTTCGCGCCGTGCGCCTGGTGGTGGACACCGGCATCCACGCGCGCCGCTGGACCCGGGAGCGCGCCATCGACACCATGCTGCGCAACACCGGAATGCCCGAGAGCGACGTGGTGGCGGAGATCGAGCGCTACATCGTGAATCCCGGACAGGCCTGCGCCTACAAGACCGGGCAGCTCGAGATCCTGCGCTTGCGCGGGCGCGCGCGCGCCGTGCTGGGCGACGGCTTCGAGCTGCCCGCGTTCCACGAGGCCGTGCTGGGCGGCGGCGGGTTGCCGCTGGTGATCCTGTCCCAGGCCGTGGAGGAGTGGCTGCTGGCGGCGGACTAGCTTCCCACGACTTCGTGCCAGAATGCGTCCGTGCGCTCCGGGTCAGTGGCCACGATTTCGACCTCGCAGATGCGGCCGGCGGCGACGCGGAACGACAGGTGGAACTCGGCGTCGAGGCGGTGCTCGCCGCGCGTGGCCTCGACCCGATAGCGGATCAGCGCGCCGTCCTCGCTGCTGTAGATCTCCAGCAGATCCAAGCAAAGCTCGTCCACCAGCTCGGCGGAGCGAGCGAACTGCTCGAGCAGGGCGGTGCTGCCTTTGTACTCGCCGCACAGGGGGTTTCTGCCGCGCACCCACATCACCACGTCGGGAGCGTAGATCTGCAGCAGGCTGTCTACGTCGCCGCGAGCCGTGGCATCCCAGACCCGGTGGGCCAGCTCCCGATAGGGATCGATGTGATACACGAAGCCAGCCTACACCCGGCCGAGGCGGACGGGAAAGTGATGTTCTCGTCATGGCCGGGCCGGCGCGTCCAGGGCTTCCAGGCGCCGGGAGTACTCCCCGGCCCGCTCTGCATTGCCGGCCAGCCCGTGGAAGGCCACCAGGGCCTGCAGCAGGTCACGATCCCCGGGGCGGCGCTGCGATGCCGCCTCCAGCACCTCCAGGCTGGCCTCGGGCCGTCCGGCCTCGTTCAGGGCTACGCCCAGGACGTAGGCGTAGCGCGACCTCGGCGGCGCCAGCTCGACTGCTCGCGCCAGATGCGGCAGCGCCTCGTCCAGGCGTCCCAGCCGAACCAGCGCGAGGCCCAGGGAGTGGTGGAGGGCTGCCCCCTCGGGAAGCCGCGCGAGGCCCCGGCGCAGCACCTGCTCGGCCTCGGTGTCTCGGCCCAGGGCCCGCTCCAGGTCGGCCAGGTTGACCCACGCCGGCTCGAGGGACGGATCCAGCCGCAGGGCGGCTTCGAACTCACGGAGCGCGGCCTCGGGCTCTCCGAGCTCGGCGTACAACGAGGCCAGGTTCACGCGTGCCGTGGGATCGTCGGACAAGCCGCGCTGGATGTCGCGCCACTCGGCGAGGGGGGCCGCCAGTGCCGCGCGCTCGCCGGGCTTCCAGCGATCGGGGGGCACACTGACCAGGCTGCGAGCGGCCTCCATGCGCACCACTGCGCGGGGGTCGTTCAGCAGCGGGCGCGCGGCGATCAGGCGCTCAGCGGGGGGCAGGTCCGCCGAGGCGCCTGCTGCGGCCAGCCGCAGCAGCGGGTCGGGGTCGCGAGCTCCGGCAGCCACCCCGCGCACCGGCGCCGGCCCTCCCAGGCCGCCGAGCAGGCGCAGCGCGCTGGCGCGGACGATTGCGGGCTGCTCGGAATCGGCGGCCAGGCCCAGCAGGGCCGAGGCGGCGCCGGGCCGGCCCTCGCGCCCAGCCTGCAGGATCGGTCCGAAGTGAGGGCGTGCCGCGCGGCTCCCGCCCCAGTCCGCGATGGCCCGAGCCGCCCACTCGGGGTCGCGGTCGGCGTGGCAGGCGCTGCACACGTCCGGCGAGCCGATCCGCGCAGCCACGTCCGGCCGGGGCACGCGCAGCGAGTGGTCGTGTCGCGCGTCTACGCCCATGTAGACCCGCTCTGGCATGTGGCACGTGACGCAGCGCGTGGCCTCGCTGTCGGGCTTGTGGTGGTGGTGCGACGGTACGGCAAACACGGCGGGGCTGTGGCAGCGCGCGCAGGCGGCGTCGGCGTTGTCGATGCGGAGGGCGTGGGGGTCGTGGCAGTCGCCGCAGGTGACGCCGGCCGCGTACATCGCGCTCTGCACGAACGAGCCCCACACGTAGACCTCGTCGCGGATCTGGCCGTCTGCGAAGTAGAGGCCCTCGTCCAGCAGGGCGGGGCGGTAGGCGTCCAGGAAGCGCGCCCCGTGACGCGAGGCCGGGGCCAGGGGCGAGCGGCGCGAGTGGCAGGGCGCGCAGGCCTCCACCTCGCTGCGTACCCGGGGCGCCGGGCTCTCGCGGCTGGCGATGGCGGCGTCCGCGGCACGGGTCCAGCGTCCGCGGTTGCG
>JAFDET010000036.1 GCA_019310195.1 Deltaproteobacteria bacterium | reverse complement strand
CCAGCTCTCCAGGCTTTCGTCCTCGGCCGGCACCACCTCGTTCACGCCGGCGTTGTTCACCAGCACGTCCACGCGACCGAAGCGGTCCAGGGTCGCCCGGGCCAGGGCGTCCACGTCGGCCTCGCGAGACACGTCACAGCCCACGGCCAGCGCCTCGGCGCCCGACTCCCCGAGCCGTGCGGCCAGCGCCTCCAGGCGCTCCACGCGCCGCGCCGCGAGCACTACCCGGGCGCCGGCGGCAGCCAGGGTTTCGGCCAACACCACGCCGAGGCCGGCCGAGGCGCCGGTCACCACCGCCACGCGCCCGTCCAGGCGAAAGCTGGCCAGCGGGTCAGAGGATCCGGCCATCCAGGGCCCGCTGGGCCCAGCGCCGGTAGAGCTCCAGCGGCTGGGCACCCACGATGATTGCGTCGTTGCCGGCCAGACGGACGGCGGGCACGCCGGTCACGCCGTCCTCCAGCGCGGCGTCGTGCTCGGCCAGCACCGACGACAGTACGTCGTCCTGCCAGGCCCGGGCAAAGCCCTCGGCGGGCAGACCCGCCTCGCTCCAGATCGTCTGCAAGGTGTCCTCGTCGGTGATGTCCCGGTTCTCGGCAAAATAGGCGTGCAGCAGCCGCGGGTGGATGGCATCGAAGCCGCCCTGCTCCGCTGCCGCCCGGGCAACACGGTGCGGGGGAACGCTGTGGCTGGGCGGCGGCGCGTCGCTCTCCCAGACCCGAAAGGATCCGGCATCGGCCTCCTCGGCCGGGCGCAGCCAGCTCCGGGTGTAGGCGCGGAAGCGTTCCGGATCCCGCGCTCCTCGATCGGCCGGACGCAGCAGGAAGCAGCGCCAGTCCAGCTCCACCCGCCCCTCGAACTCGTCCCGGAGTCGCCGCCCTTCGAACTCGTCCCGGAGTCGCTCCAGACGGACCGCGCCGTTGTAGCACCAGGGACAGAGGTAGTCGTACCAGACGACGAAGCGGATCCGCTCCATCGCTCAGCCCTCCACCACGCCCGTGTAATGCCCTCGGTGATAGAGCAGGGGCTCGCCCCCGCGGCGCTGGACCTGCTCGACAGCACCCACGTAGATGACGTGATCGCCCGCGCCGTGGGCCGAGATCACGCGGCAGTCCAGCACGGCGACCGCGTCCACAAGGATCGGGGCGCCGGTCGCCCCGACCTCCCAGGCCAGCCCGTCGAAGCGCCGCTCCTCGTCCGCCTTGGAGGCGAACAGGTTGGAGAGCGCCTCCTGGTCGCGGCCCAGGACATGCACTGCGAAGACGCCGCCTTCGGCGATGACGCCGTGGGTGTTGGAGTCCTTGTCGGCGCACACCAGCACCAGGGGCGGCTCCAACGACACGCTGGCGAACGAGGACACGGTCATGCCGTGAACCCGCTCGCCGTGACGCGACGTCACGATGGTGACACCGCTGACCCACTCGCGGAGAGCGTCCTTGAACTGCTCGGCGGCAACGGTCACGCCGTCAGTTCTTGTCGAACTCCTCCTGGAGATCTTCGGGGATGTTGGGCGCATCGATGGTGCGGGCGAAGCGCTTCTTGGGGTCCTTCTCGTCCGGCATCCAGTACAGGATGATGCGGCTGTTGGGCGGAAGCTCGGTGATCTTGGCGCCGTGGCCGTTGATCTTGACCGCGGTGCGGGTGAGGATCGAACCCTCCGGCTTCACCGTGTAGACCTGCTCCTTGCCCTTCTCCTTGACCTTGATGGTGCTGGTCGCCTCATCGAAGGAGAGGTACTGGCCCTGGACCTGCTTGACTTTGGCCTTCTTCTGGGCGTGCGCAGGGCCGGTGCTGAAGGCGGTAAGAACGACCGCCAGCGTGGCGACTGCGATAAGGGCGCGCTTCACTCGGATGGGCATCGAACGTCTCCTCTGCTTTGGCTCGCGGCGATTCCGAAGGCCCGCTGCAAGCCCTGGTTTCCGCCGGCCTGGAAGCCTACACGCTTTGGGACGGATCGCGTAAGCCCCCTATTCGACCCCCTCGGGATGCACCGCCACCAGGGCCAGGTCCATCACGTTGGTTCCCGTGGGCCCGGTGCGAAGGAGCCCGCCCTCTGCGTCGAAGAACCCGTAGCTGTCGTTTCGATCCAACGCCGCGCCGGCCTCCTGGCCCTGGGCGCGGCCCCGCGCGACGCTCCCGCCGTCGGCATGGGCGCCGGCCGCATCGGTGGGACCGTCCGTGCCGTCGGTGCCCGCGGCCAGCAGAGCGACGCCCGGAGCTCCATCCAGCGCCAGCGCGGCCGCCAGGGCCAGCTCCTGACTGCGCCCCCCGCGCCCGTCGCCGCGCACCGTGACGGTCGTCTCGCCGCCGATCACGAGCAAGAGCGGCGTCTCCGTGCGCAACGCCAGAGCCTCACGCGCCAGCCGCGCGCCGATCTCGCGGGCCTCGCCGCGCAGGCCGTCCGCCACCACGCGCACCTGATAGCCCGCGGCGCGGCCGGCCTCCGCGGCGGCGGCCAATGCCGTGGCATTGGCGACCAGGATCCGCTGCTGAACGCGCTCGAAGCCGCGCTCGCCGGGCTTGGGCGACTCCGAACGCTCGCCGCGCACGCCCGCCTGCAGATGCGCGAGCACGGCGTGCGGCACGGAGTCCGCGGAGCAGCGCGCTTCGAGCGCGGCCAGCGCATCGACGAACCGGCTGGGATCGGGCGTGAGCGGGCCCGAGGCGATCACGTCCAGGCGATCACCGGGCACGTCGGAGATCACCAGCCCCACGATGTGCGGCGACGCCGCGGCCAGGCCCAGGCGGCCACCGGTCAGCTCACACAGGTGCTTGCGGACGGCGTTCAGCTCGTCGATGGAAGCCCCGCCGCGGAGCAGGGCCCGGGTGGTGCCCGCCAGGTCTTCCCGCTCGAGGCCCGGCAGCGGACAGGTCCAGAGCGCCGATGCGCCGCCGGAGAGCAGCACCAGCAGCGCGTCGGGCGCGGGCTCGGCCGATGCCAGCGCAAGCGCCTCCCGCGCGGCAGCGGCGCCGCGCGCATCGGGCACCGGGTGCGCGGCTTCGCGCAGCTCGAAACGCTCCAGCGGCAGGCCGTGCTCGTCCTTGGTGATGGCCAGGCCGAAGCAGAGCGCGTCACCCAAGCTTTTCTCGCAGGCTCGCGCCATTCCCGCCGCCGCCTTGCCCACGGCCAGCGCGCCGACCCGCGCGTCGGGAGCCAGGCGCAAGCCGTCCAGCACGATGCTCTCATCGTCGCGGTGCAGCACCCGGGCGACCGCCGCCTCCGCGTCGCAGGCCTGGAGGGCGACGCGGTGGATGGCCTCGAGCCGCGCCCGAGGCGAGGCCGGCGTCAAGGCACCGGCGGCGCGGCCGCGCGCTCGCCCTCGGGCAGCGGCTTGAGCCGGATCTCGATGCGGCGGTTCTGCGCCCGCCCCTGCGGCGTCTCGTTGGACGTCAGGGAGTCGAACGAGGCGTGGGAGACGGCCACGATGCGCTCCGGGGCCACACCGGCCTCCACCAGGATCCGCACCACCCTCGCCGCCCGGGCGCCGGCCAGCTCCCAGTTGCTGGGATAGCGGCTGGCGCTGGCGCCGCGGGTGGGCTGCGAGTCGGTGTGCCCGTGCACCTCGATGCGCTCCTCGCCGCGACTGAGCCGCTGCCCCATCTGGTGCAACACCTTGCGGCCCGCGGCGGTGAGCTCGGCCGAGCCGGGGCCGAAGACCACCTCGCCGGGCAACGTGAAGCCCGCGCCCTCGCGCAGGTGCTCGATCTGGACGCGATTCTCCTCGACCTCGGACTGCAGGTCGGTCACCAGGCCATCGTAGGTGTCGCGGATGCTGGCCAGGTCCGCCTCGGCCGCAGCCACCGCGTCGTCGTGGGCGCGGCGCTGGGCCTCCAGTGCCGCCTCGGTGTGCGCCAGGGCGCTCTCACGGGCCGCCAGGGTCTGCTCGGAGACGGAGATCGACTCCTCCAGCTCCGCGCGCATCTCGCGCAGGCTCTCGGTCTCCTCCAGGAGCGCCACGCGCTCCTCCGCCAGCGCCTGATTGGACGCCTCCAGGAGCTCGACCCGGGCGCGCAGACCGTCGCGCTCATCGGAGAGCTGGTCGCGCTCGCCCACGACCCGATCGTGGGTGCCCTGGGTGACGCAAGCGGACAGGAGCAGCCCGCCGGCCGCGAGCGCGGCCAGGCTACGCCGCAGGTGCAGCGAGGGTATGCCCCAGAGCCTCATCGATCGTGCCGACATACTCGACATTCAAGCCTTTTAGCAATTCCGGCGCGATCTCGGAAACGTCGCGGCGATTGCGCTCGGGCAGCACCACGCGCCGGATCCCCGCTCGCTTGGCCGCCAGCACCTTCTCCTTGATGCCGCCCACCGGAAGCACCTTGCCGCGCAGGGTAATCTCGCCGGTCATGGCCACGTCCGGGAAGGCGGCGCGCCCGGTCAGCAGCGACGCCAGCGAGGTGACCATGGCCACGCCCGCCGAAGGCCCATCCTTCGGAACCGCACCGGCCGGCACGTGGAGGTGCAGATCGCGGGTCTCGAAGCGGGACGCCTCGATCGCCAGATCGGGCGCGTGGCTGCGCAGCCAGGACCGCGCGGCTTCCGCCGACTCGCGCATCACGTCGCCCAGCGAGCCGGTGAGCCGCAGGCCGCCCTTGCCCGGCATCACGCTGGATTCGACGAAGAGGATGTCTCCGCCCGCAGGCGTCCAGGCCAGCCCCACGGCCACGCCCGGGCGCCCGGCCCGTTCGGCCAGCTCCGGCTCGAAGCGCAGCGGGCCCAGCATCTCGGTTACCTGCTCCGGCCCCACGCGGACCGGGCTCTCCAGCTCGCCCTCGGCCGCCCGGCGCGCAAGCTTGCGGCACACCGCGCCCACCTCGCGCTCCAGGTTGCGAACGCCGGCCTCGCGGGTGTAGCTGCGGATCAGCGCGCGCAGCGCGTCGTCGCTTACCTCCACGTCCACAGCGTCGATGCCGTTGGCCTCGCGCTGGCGAGGCAGCAGGAAGCGGCGGGCGATCTCGAGCTTCTCCTCCTCGGTGTAGCCGGGCAGCTCGATCACCTCCATGCGGTCCTGGAGGGCCGGCGGAACCGTGTCCATGCGGTTTGCCGTGGCGATGAAGAGCACCTGGGAGAGGTCGAAGGAGATCTCCAGATAGTGATCGCTGAAGCTGTCGTTCTGCTCGGGGTCCAGCACCTCCAGCAGCGCCGACGAGGGATCACCGCGGAAGTCCTGGCCGACCTTGTCCACCTCGTCCAGCAGGAAGACCGGGTTGCGGGTCCCCGCGCGGCGCATGCCCTGGATGATGCGGCCCGGAAGCGCACCCACGTAGGTGCGGCGGTGCCCGCGGATCTCCGCCTCGTCGCGCACGCCGCCCAGGGAGATGCGCGCAAACTCGCGTCCCAGGGCCCGCGCGATAGAGCGCCCCAGCGACGTCTTGCCCGTCCCCGGCGGACCCACGAAGCACAGGATCGGGCCCTTGAGGTCGCGCTTGAGCGACAGCACCGCGATGTACTCGAGAATCCGATCCTTGACCTTGTCGAGGCCGTGGTGGTCTTCGTCGAGGATCTCCCGCGCCGCGTCCACATCGACGCGATCCTCGCTGAGCTGGGACCACGGGAGGTCCGCCATCCACTCCAGGTAGGTGCGCACCACGCCGTGCTCCGCAGCGCCCGGCGGCATCTGGGCCAGCCGCTCGAGCTCGCGGTTCGCCTGGGTCAACGCCTCCTCGGGCATGCCCGCGGTATCAATGCGCTGACGCAGCCTGTCGAGCTCCGCGTCCTCGTCCTCGGTCTCGCCCAGCTCGCGGCGGATCGCCTCCAGCTGCTGGCGCAGCATGTACTCGCGCTGCGTCTTGCCCATCTCGCTCTGGACCTTCTCGCGGATCTCGCCCTCGATCTGGGTCACTTCGAGCGCACGCACGACCTCGCTCTGGACCCGGCGCAGACGCTCGGGCACGTCCAGGATCTCGAGCACGGCCTGCTTGTGGGAGACCTCCAGCTCCAGGCTCGAGGCCACCAGGTCGGCCAGCTTGCCCGGGTCCTCCAGACTCGAGGCCAGCATCTGCAGCTCGTCCGAGAGCCGAGGGCTCTCGGCCACCAGCGCGCCGAAGCGCTCGCTCACGTTGCGCGCCAGGGCGGCCACCTCGACCGATTCGCCGTCTCCCGCATCGGCCTGAAGATCGACGCGGGCGAGCAGGAACGGCTTCTCGCCCGCGGGCAGGTCCGTCTCGGTTCCCGGCACGAACTCCTGGATGCGGGCGCGGGAGACACCCTGCACCAGCAGCCGGTAGGAGCCGTCGGGGAACTTGAGCATCCGCACCACGCGCACCACGGTGCCGAAGCCGTAGATGTCGTCGGCTTCCGGGCTTCCCTCCAGGGGGCGGCGCACCGCAGAGGTGAAGAACATCCGCTCGCGGGTCAGCAGGACGTGATCGATCAGGCGCCGCGATCGCGGCGTGTTGACCAGGAGCGGCGCCAACAGCGTCGGGAACAGCACGGTGTTCTTCAGCGGCAGGACCGGAAGCGTCTCCGGCACCGGGGTGCGGCCCTCGGACTCGTCCGCGCCGCGCTCCACCGCCACGTCCACCGGCGCCTCGTCGATCTCCGCCGGAAGGATGTCCTGGCTCTTGTCTCGCGTCTCGCTCATCGCTCTACCCGGCGCCCGCAGGCGCCTCAGCCCTCCACCTGGATCCGCGAGGGCACCTGCTTGCGCAGCACCACGCGCAGGAAGCCGTCCTCGATGCGGGCGCTCACCTGGTCGTGATCGAAGGGAATCGGGATCTCCAGCACACGCTCGAAGGGCCCGGACTCGATTTCCACCTGGTGGAGACGCTCGATCCCCTCGTCGCGGCCCGGGTCGCGGACACCGCGGATGCGCAGCCGGTCCCCATCTACGCTGACCTTCAGATCTTCGCGGCGAACCCCCGCCAGCTCCACCTGGACGACCACGGCCTTCTCGGTCTCGTAGACGTCGACGGCCGGTCGCCAGCTCTCGTGCCCCAGCGCGTCGGCGAACTCGCCGAAGAGCCGGGCCATGGGGTCCTGACGCCGGGGCCCAGCCACAGGCTCAGTCGCTCTTCTCTTCGGTGTACTCCGCGTCGATCACGTCGCCATCGTCGTCGGAGCCGGCGCCCGGGCTGCCCGCCGCGTCTGCACCGGGGGCCGGGCCGGCCTCGGCCTGCGCCTTGTAGAGCACCTCGGCCAGCTTGTGCAGCGACTCCTCCAGCCGCTTGCCTGCGGAGTCCAGTGCCGCCGCGTCGTCGCCTTCCAGCGCCTGCTTGGCGTTGGCGAGAGCCTCTTCGATGGCCTGCTTGTCCTCTGCGCCCAGCTTGTCGCCGTGCTCGGAGAGCTGCTGCTCGCCGTTGTAGACCAGGGAGTCGATCTGGTTCTTCTTCTCGATGGCCTCTCGGCGGGCCTTGTCCTCGCCCGCATGAGACGCGGCATCGCGGACCATGCGCTCGATGTCGTCGTTCGAGAGCCCGCCCGAGCCCTCGATGCGGATCGACTGCTCCTTGTTGGTCGCCTTGTCCGTGGCCTGCACCGCCAGGATGCCGTTGGCGTCGATGTCGAACGCCACCTCGATCTGCGGCATGCCGCGCGGAGCCGGCGGAAGCCCGTCCAGGATGAAGCGGCCCAGCTCGCGGTTGTCGTTGGCCATCTCACGCTCGCCCTGGAGCACGCGGATCTCCACCTTCGGCTGGCTGTCCTGCGCCGTCGAGAAGGTCTGCGAGCGTTTGGTCGGGATCGTGGTGTTGCGCTCGATCAGCTTGGTCATCACGCCGCCCAGGGTCTCGATCCCCAGGGACAGCGGCGTCACGTCCAGCAGCAGCACGTCCTTGACTTCGCCGGCCAGGACGCCGCCCTGGATCGCCGCACCCACCGCCACCACCTCGTCCGGGTTCACGCCCTTGTGGGGCTCCTGGCCGAAGAGCTCGCTGACCTTCTGCTGAACCAGGGGCATGCGGGTCGAGCCGCCTACCAGCACCACCTCGTCGATGTCCGCGGCCTGCAGGCCGGCGTCCGCCAGGGCAAGGCGGCAGGGCTCGAGGGTCCTTTCGACCAGGTCACCCACCAGCTGCTCCAGCTTGGCCCGGGAGAGCTTGATGTTCATGTGCTTGGGACCGCTCTGGTCCGCGGTGATGAACGGCAGGTTGACGTCCGTGCTGGCCGAGCTGGAGAGCTCGACCTTGGCCTTCTCCGCGGCCTCGCGCAGACGCTGCATCGCCATGGGATCCTGGGAGAGATCGATCCCCTGGTCCTTCCTGAACTCGGCGACCAGGTAGTCGATCACGCGCTGGTCCAGGTTGTCCCCGCCCAGGTGCGTGTCGCCGTTGGTGGCCTTGACCTCCACCACGTTGTCGCCCACCTCGAGGATCGAGATGTCGAAGGTCCCGCCGCCGAAGTCGTAGACGGCGATCTTCTCGTCTTCCTGCTTGTCCAGGCCGTAGGCCAGGGCCGCGGCCGTGGGCTCGTTGATGATGCGCTTGACCTCGAGGCCGGCGATGGTGCCCGCGTCCTTGGTGGCCTGGCGCTGGGCGTCGTTGAAGTAGGCCGGAACCGTGATGACCGCAGCGCCGACCGGCTGGCCCAGGTAGTCCTCGGCCGCCTTCTTCAGCTTCTGCAGGATCATCGCCGAGATCTCGGGCGGCCTGAACGTCTTGTCGTCGATCTGGATGGCCGCCATGCCCTCGTCGCCCGAGACCACCTGATACGGAACCAGGCGGGTCTCCTCGGGCACCTCGTCGACGCGGCGTCCCATGAAGCGCTTGATCGAGTAGACGGTGCGAGTCGGATTGGTCACGGCCTGGCGCTTGGCCACCGCACCCACAGGCCGTTCGCCTTCGTCGGTGAACCCGACGACCGACGGCGTGGTGCGTCCGCCCTCCTCGTTGGTGATGACCGTGGGCTGACCGCCCTCCATCACCGCGACCACCGAGTTGGTGGTCCCCAGGTCGATTCCGATTACCTTGCCGCCGTCGTTCGCCATTGGATCGATTCTCCTCACCGCCCCGCTCGCCCGAGCCGGGCGACCGAACGACGAGAGCCTGTGAACGACCCGGGCCGTGTCAAATTCTCCCCCGCGGGGGATTCCGGCACGGCAGAGTCAGCCCCAGTAGCGATCGATCGGGCGCTCGACGGTGATTCGAACCTCGACCCGGTGCTCCACCAGGCGCGGCCCGCCCCACCAGGCGCGGCCGAAGACACTCACCTCCAGGCGGTTCTCGCCGTCGACCAGCAGCACCACGTCCCCGATGGCGCCGTTGGAGGCCACGTCGAACCCGCCCGTCACGTCCGCGCCGTTGACCAGGACCCGCAGGGTCTCGGGGCGCGTGCGCTCGCTGCGGGGGAACCGCAACAGGACCTCGACGGCCTCGTTGGTGCTGCGCAGGTCGGAGGCCGGGGACGCGACCTCGACCAGGGACGGGCCCAGCGGATACATCCAGGCAACGAGCGCAAGACTCAGGGCCGGGATGCCGATCCAGAGAGCCGACAGCCAGCGGCGGGGCCGACGGGAGGGGGTCTTCTGGCTTCGGTCCACCGCGCGCCTCCGGTGGCCGGGAGGAGGGAACAGCCCAGGCCCGGCCGGTGTCCCTTGGACGCTGGAGAGCGTAGCGAAGCCAGGTGGGCCAGAGGGGGGCCGACCCCACGGGGAATGCCGATGCCCAGGCACCGGCAACGGGATAGAATCCGACGGCTTTTCAGCCGATTCGCCGATCGGCCCCCGGCTACAGACCCCCGGCAATACAAACTGGGAGCGGGATTCTCGGGAACATGGGCCGGATCGCGATCTGGAGCGCCAATAGCTGCCTGTTCGTGCTGTGCTGCTGGCTCGTAGCCGCCAGCCTGAACCAGGTAGCCGCCGCCAAGCTGACGCCGGCGGCGGCGGATGTTTCCCTGCGCGCGAGCGCCGAGCCCGTGGTCAGCCAACGCAGCTTTGCCGATCGCCAGGTGATCCTCGACCGCAAGCTCTTCGACGTCTCGACGCTGGTGCCCACTGCCCCCCCGACCGACGAGCAGGAGGAGCTCGAGGCCACGCGGCTCCCGCTGCGCCTGCTGGGCACGGCCGCCTCCAGTCGGCCGGAGCTCTCCTGGGCCGCCGTCGAGGACCAGGACCAGCGCAAGGAGGTGGTGGTGAAGCTCGGCGACGCGCTGGCCGGCCAGGCCAAGGTCGTGGGCATCGAGCGGCGGCGCATCATCCTGGACAACCGGGGGCAGCGCGAGGAGCTGGCCCTCGAAGAGGACACCGGCGAGGCGCCCACCCGGCGCAGCGCCCGCGCCCGGAGCCTGCGCCGTCCCAACCGCCCGTCCCGTAGCGCGGCACGGCCTGCTCGTCCCGCCAACAACCCGGCCGGCGAAGCCCGCGTCCGGCGGCTCGCCGAGAACCGCTTCCAGGTCAACCGGAAAGACGTGATCGAGCTGGCCGGCCGCAACCCGGCCGAGATCTTCTCCTCCGCGCGTATCCTGCCCAAGTACGAAGGCGGCCAGATGGTCGGCATCCAGCTCAACAACGTGAAGGAAGGCAGCCTGTTCCAGGAAATCGGCATCCAGGACGGGGACACGATCACCCAGTTCAACGGCATCCAGATCAACAGCCCCCAGGGCAGCGCCGAGGTCCTGCGCGAGCTGACCCAGGCCGAGCGCTTCGAGGTCACCGTCACCAGCGCCGACGGCAAGCCCCGCACCCTGACCTACGAGGTGACGGAGTAGCATGGCCGGGCGAGGCATCCGAGCGCGCGGGCGGGCGGCGATCCTGCTGACCCTGGCGGCCCTGGTCTTCGCGGGGTCCGCGGGACTCACGCGCGCCGACGACGTGGAGGGCGAAGAGCTCGTCCAGCTGGACTTCCAGGACGTCGAGCTCTCGGTCGTCATCGAGACCATCGCCCGCCTCACGAATCGCAACTTCATCTACGACGACCGCGTGCGCGGACGCGTCACCATCGTGTCGCCCACTCGCATCACCCTGGACCAGGCCTACGCCGTCTTCGAGTCGGTCCTCCAGGTGAAGGGCTTCACCACGGTCTCCACCCCGGGCGGCGCCATCAAGGTGATTCCGGTCCGCGAGGCCAAGGAATCCAGCATCGAGACCAGCGAGAGCACCGAGCGGCCGCCCTTCCGCGACCGCTACATCACGCGCCTGATCCCGCTCCAGTACATCGACGCCGAGGCCATCACCAACACGCTCAAGCCCCTGGTGTCCAAGGACGCGTCCATGGTGGCCTACGCGCCCACCAACACGATCATCCTCACCGACTCGTCGTCGAACATCCGCCGCATCCTGTCGATCCTGCAGTCCATCGACGTGGAGACATATCGCGAGGAGCTGGCGGTCATCCGCGTGCAGTACGCCGACGCCGCCTCCCTGGCCGAGCAGCTCGCCGAGATCTACGGAGCGCAGACCACCAGCACTCCCGCTCCGGCCCGGGCCCGGGCGCGAACCCGCCCGGCGCGGGCGGCCCAGGCTGCGGCGGTGGACCCGGCCTCGCGCCGACCGCCTCGCATCCTGACCGACCCGCGCACCAACTCGCTGATCGTGCTGGCCTCGCGCGCGAAGCTGGAGGACATCCGCAGCTTCGTGCGGCGCCTGGACGTGCCGGTGACCGGCGAGGGCCGCATCCACGTCTACTACCTCAAGCACGCGGACTCCGAGGAGATCGCCAACGTCCTCAACAGCCTGATCTCCGGCGCGCCCCAGACCTCCGCCGGCGGCGCCCCGGGCCGAGCCGGCCAGCCGCCCCAGGCGCTGCGCGCCGTGGTGTCGGAGCTGGCCGAGGGCGTGTCGGTCACGGCCGACATCGGCACCAACAGCCTGGTGATCCAGGGCAGCCGCGAGGCTTACCAGACCCTCTCCGCCGTGATCGACAAGCTGGACATCGCGCGCCCCCAGGTGCTGGTCGAGGCGCTGATCATGGAGGTCTCGGTCGGCAACAGCCAGCAGCTGGGATTCAACGGCATCGTGCGCATCTTCCGCAACAACACCAGCTACACCATCGGCTCGCTCACCGACCAGCGCATCAACCCCAGCATCTTCGGCCCGCCCGGGGCGGTCCAGCCCGCGCTTCCGCCGGATCCCGGCGACGGCGAGGATGGCGGAAACGGCGGGGGAATCACCGACAACGTGGACGACCTGGGCGACCTGATCGGAAACATCGCCGAGGCCGCCGCCAACAACTTCGTGGCCGCCGCCACCTACAACACGGTGCAGATCGACCGCGATGCCGACGGCAACCCGCTGGCTGTCAGCGGGACCTTCATCCAGGGCGTGATCCGAGCCTCGGAAAACATGGCCGGCACCAACATCCTGTCGGCGCCCCACATCCTGACCATGGACAACGAGGAAGCCGAGATCAAGATCGGCGACAACATCCCCATCATCACCAGCCGCATCCAGTCGGCCGCCGGCCAGGACACGGGCCTGGCCACCTCCCAGAACATCGAGCGCCGCGACATCGGAGTGACTCTCCGCGTGACGCCCCAGATCACCGAGGGCAACAGCCTGCGCATGGAGATCTACCAGGAGATCACCGACATCAACCCGGCCGCCACTGCCGCCACCGGGGATCCCACCGAGGTGGGCGTCTCGCTCTCCAACCGCAAGATCGAGAACACCGTGGTGGTCTCCAACGGCGAGACCGTGGTGATCGGCGGGCTCCTGGCCGATACCTACCGCGACACGGTCAACAAAGTCCCCTGGCTGGGTGACATCCCCTGGCTCGGCTGGCTCTTCAAGAGCACCGTGCGCGAGCTCCAGAAGGTCAACCTGCTGGTCTTCATCACGCCCTACATCATCCGCCAGCCCCAGGAGCTGGAGTACCAGACCATCCGCAAGCGCGAGGAGTTCGAGCGGCGCTCCCGCGGCGCCCTGGGCGACCCGCGCAAGTCCGAACACCGGCAGTCCATCGACGACGAGGAGTTCCTGGACGAGTACGGCATCCCCCTCGAGAAGCGCGGCAAGCGCAACCCGGCCCGGGACAAGATCGGCGAGCTGCGCGAGCGCTACCCGCTGGAGCGCATGAAGGAGATCGAGGAGGACCTGCTGCGCCAGGAGGAAGAGGCGGCTGCCGAGCAGGAGACGCTGGAGAACGCGCCCTCGTACAGCGTCGTCGCCGGCACCTACAACGACGACCAGCTGGCCGCCGAGCGGCTGACCGAGCTGTTGGATGCCGGCTTCGACGGTCGCCTGCTGGCCGAGCAGAACGGCGACGCCGTCCGCTTCGAAATCCGCCTGGGCCCCTTCGAAACGCGCGAGAAGGCCCTGCGCGCGGAGCAGGTGGTGCGCGACGCCTTCGGCATGACCCCGCTGGTGGTGGTGGAGCCGCAGCAGCCGTGAGCGCCGCCTCGCCCGTCGCTTCCCTGGATCTCGCCGACATCCTGGTCCAGCACACGCGCCTGGAGCCGAGCCAGCTCGAGGAGGCGCGCCGCATCCAGGCCGAGACCGGCCGGCGTCTGGCCGAGGTGGTCGTGGACCAGGGCTGGCTGGGCGAGGACGAGGTGATCGAGGCGCTGGCCGCGCAGCTGGCCCTGCCCGTGAGGCGAGAGATCGATCCGGACGCCATCGACGGCGAGCTTCTGGCACGCGTGCCCATCGGCTTTGCCAAGTCCCACGGGCTGCTGCCCTTCGAGCGCAGCGAGGACGCGGTGCGGGTGGCGATCTCCGACCCCTTCCAGACCGAGCCCCTGGACGACCTGGCGCTGCTCTTCGAGGGCGCCGAGGTCCAGCCGGAGCTGGCGCCGCGCCGCGTGATCCTGGCCGCCATCAACCAGGCCTACGACCGCGGCACCACCTCCGCCGCCGACCTGGTGGATGACGCCACCGAGGACCTCTCGGCCCTGGCCGACGAGATCAGCCACGAGCCCCAGGACCTGCTGGACGCCGCCGACGACGCGCCGATCATCCGGTTGGTCAACTCGCTGCTCCAGCAGTCGGTGAAGGAGCGCGCCAGCGACATCCACCTGGAGCCGTTCGAGGGCGACATCCGCGTGCGCTTCCGCATCGACGACGTCCTCTACGAGCCGATCGCGTCACTGCCCAAGACGCTCCAGGCCAGCGTGGTGTCGCGCCTCAAGATCATGGCGGGCCTGAACATCGCGGAGAAGCGGCTGCCCCAGGACGGGCGCATCCGGCTGAAGATCGCGGGCCGCGACTACGACGTGCGCGTCTCGACGGTGCCCGTGGCGCACGGCGAGCGGGTCGTGCTGCGGCTGCTGCCTCGGACCAACGACATGGTGGACCTGGAAGTGCTGGGCTTCAGCAAGATCCAGCTCGAAGCCATGTCCAAGCTCATCGCCCGTCCCAACGGGATCGTGCTGGTCACGGGACCCACGGGAAGCGGCAAGACCACCACGCTCTACGCGGCCCTGTCGCGGATCAACTCCGTCGACAAGAACATCATCACCATCGAGGACCCGGTGGAAATCCAGCTCGCGGGCGTGGGCCAGATCGAGGTCAACCCCCGCATCGGTCTCACCTTCGCCGCCGGCCTGCGCTCGGTGCTGCGCCAGGACCCCAACGTGATCCTGGTGGGTGAGATCCGCGACCTGGAGACCGCGGAGATCGCCATCCAGGCCTCGTTGACCGGCCACCTGGTCTTCTCGACCCTGCACACCAACGACGCACCCAGCGCCATCACGCGCATGGTGGACATGGGCGTGGAGCCTTTCCTGGTCGCGTCGTCACTGGCGGCGGTGCTGGCCCAGCGGCTGGTGCGCGTGCTGTGCACCGAGTGCCGCGAGGCCTACCAGCCCACGCCCGAGCAGCTCGCCGAGATCGGCGTGCGCGCCAACGGGCCGATCACCGCGTACCACCCCGCCGGCTGCGCCCGCTGCAACCACACGGGCTACCGCGGGCGGGTGGGCATCTTCGAGCTGATGATGATCGACGATGACATCCGCGCCATGGTGACCCAGACCTCCGACGCCAAGTCCATCAAGCGCAAGGCCATGGAAAAGGGAATGGGGAGCCTGCGCACCGATGGAGCCCGCAAGGTCGTCAAGGGCATCACCTCCATCGAAGAGGTGCTGCGGGCGACCGAGGACGAGGGCGTCGTGGCCCAGATCTGAGGGCCGGTATGCCGGTGTACGCCTACAAAGGAGTGGCGGCCAGCGGCCGCTCGACCCGCGGCTTCGTGGATGCCGAGAGCGCCCGCGCCGCGCGGGCCAAGCTGCGCGGCGACGGCATCGTCCCCACGGAGATTTCCGAGGGCGGCCCGTCTTCGATCCAGGCCACCGGCGCCACGAGCTGGAGCATCACGCTGCCCACGCTGCGTCGGATCTCCGGCATGGACCTGGCCATCGCCACCCGCCAGCTCGCCACCCTGGTGGGTGCCGAGATTCCGCTGGTGGACGCACTGGGCGCGCTGGCCGAGCAGGTGGAGACCGCGCGGCTCAAGTCCGTGCTGGGCCAGGTGCGGGACAAGGTCAACGAGGGCGCCTCCCTGGGCGACGCCCTGGAGCAGGCCGGCCCCTTCTCGGGGCTCTACGTCAGCATGGTGCGGGCGGGCGAGACGGGTGGCGCCCTGAAGCAGGTGCTGGATCGCCTGGCCGACTACCTGGAGAACCAGCAGCGCATGCGCAACAAGGTGATCTCGATCATCGCCTACCCGCTGGCCATGCTGGGCTTCGCCCTGATCGTGGTGGCCGCTCTGGTCACCGTGGTGCTGCCCCAGATCACCGAGCTGCTGGCCAGCCTGAACCAGCCCCTGCCCTTCTACACGCGGGCCATCATCTCGGCGTCCAACGTGGCGCGGGATTGGTGGTGGGCCTTCCTGGCGGCGGGCGTGGCGCTGGCCATGGGCCTGCGCGCCGCCGTGCAGACGGAGCGCGGCCGCGAGATCTACGATCGCTCCAAGCTGCGGCTTCCGATCCTGGGCCGGGTGGCGCGCATGCTCGCCATCGCGCGCTTCACGCGCACCCTGGGAACGCTGCTGATC
>JAFDET010000035.1 GCA_019310195.1 Deltaproteobacteria bacterium | reverse complement strand
TCCGGAAGCGACATGCGCTTGCCGCCGCCCGACGTGGCGCCGAAGGCATCGGCGATCATGCTGCGCTCGTGGCCCAGCAGCGCCTTGGCCACGGTCCAGCCGCCGCCGATGGTCCCGATCACGTTCTTCACGGGAACCCGCACGTCCTGGAAGTGGGTCTCGCAGAACGGCGACGAGCCGCTGATCAGCAGGATCGGCGACACCGTCACGCCGGGGTCGTCCATGTCCATGAGCAGGAAGGTGATGCCGTCCTGCTTCTTGGGGGCGTCGGGATCGCTGCGCACCAGCGAAAAGATCCAGTCGGCCTCGTCTGCGTAGGACGTCCAGACCTTGGTACCGGTCACCACGAAGTGGTCGCCGTCACGCTCCGCCCGGGTCTGAAGCGACGCCAGGTCCGAGCCCGCGTCCGGCTCCGAGTAGCCCTGGCACCAGCGGATCTCGCCGCGGCAGATGCGCGGAAGGTGCTCGCGCCTCTGCTCGTCGTTGCCGAACTGGAGCAGGGTCGGCCCGATCATGGTGAGGCCGAACCCGATCAGCGGCTGGGGAATACGGCGGGCGCGCATCTCCTGGGACAAGACCTTCGCCTCGGCCGGCGAGAGCCCGCCGCCGCCGTACTCCTGGGGCCAGGCCGGGGCGGTCCAGCCGCGCTCGGCCATGGTCTCGAGCCAGCGCTTGCGGTCCGGGTCGGCCCACTTCCACTTGCGGCCGCCCCACACGCCCTCGAGGACGTTGTCCCCGCGGCCGACGAGGGAGGCCGGACAGTGGGCCTCCAGCCAGGACGCGGTCTCGCTTCGGAAACTGTCGAGATTCGCCATGTTTCGCTGATCCTTCCGGCGATTCAGTGTAACGGCTCGGGGCGACCCCGCCCCCCGGGCGCTACCCTGCGCGCGATGCGGATCATCCTGGCCAGCCCCCGCGGCTTCTGCGCGGGCGTGGACCGCGCCATCGACGTGGTCGAGCTCGCGCTGCAGCGCTTCGGCGCGCCGGTGTACGTGCGCCACGAGATCGTCCACAACCGCCACGTGGTCGAAGACCTGCGCGGCAAGGGTGCGATCTTCGTGGAGGATCCGTCGGTCGTGCCCGAGGGATCGCTGCTGATCTACAGCGCCCACGGCGTCTCGCCCGCCGTGCGAGAGGCCGCTGTCGCGCGTGGGCTGCGCACCATCGACGCCACCTGCCCGCTGGTGACCAAGGTGCATCTCGAGGCGACGCGCCACGCGCGCGACGACTTCGAGATCATCATGGTGGGCCATGCCGGCCATGTGGAGGTCGAGGGCACCATGGGCCAGGCGCCGGAGCGCATGCACCTGGTCGAGACGGTCGAGGACGTGCAGCGACTCCAGGTGCGCAATCCGGAGCGGTTGGCCTGCGTGACCCAGACGACGCTCTCGGTGGACGACACGGCGGACGTGATGGCGGCGCTGAAGGAGCGCTTCCCCGCCATCGAGCTGCCCCGCAAGGACGACATCTGCTACGCCACGCAAAACCGCCAGAACGCGGTCAAGCAGCTGGCCAACGAGGCCCAGCTGGTGATCGTGGTGGGCGCTCCCACGTCTTCCAACAGCAACCGGCTGGTCGAGATCGCGCAGAAGCTGGGCGTCGCCGCGCACCTGGTGGAAGACGCCGGCGACCTGCGCGAGGAGTGGCTCGACGGCGTCGCGTGCATCGCGGTCACGGCGGGCGCCTCGGCACCCGAGCTTCTGGTAGAGGGCGTTGTGGAGCGGCTGCGCGAGCTGAGCGGAGGCGACGCAGCGGTCGAGCCCGCGCCCCACGTGGACGAGGGCGTCGTGTTCCGCCTGCCGCTCGAGCTGCGCGCGCCTCCATCCTAGGGGAGCGCGCATGAGCCCGGTTCCCCCCAAGGACGAGATCCGCGCGGAGGTCGAGGAGGAAGTCGCCGACCTCGGCGATCCGGAAACCTCATCGCCGCTGCCCACCGGCGCGCTCGCCAGCCAGGCCGCGCTGCCGCTCGAGGATCCGCTAGCCCGGCGCGGGGCCAGCGGCGAGATCTGGCACCTGGCCTGGCCGGTGATCCTGTCCCAGGTCCTGGCCAGCCTGGTCTCGCTGGTGGACATCGCCATGGTGGGCCGCCTGTCGCGCGAGGCAGTGGCCGCCGTGGGCTACGTGACCCAGTACCTGTGGCTCACCCAGTCGATCTTCTTCGCCATCGGCATCGCCTGCGTCGCCATGATGTCCCGCGCCATCGGCGCCGGGCAGGTGGTACGCGCGCGCCACGCCCACGCGGCGTCGCTCCTGGTGGCCTTCGCCATCGCGACGCTCGTCACCGCCGCGGTCCTGATCTTCCCCGGACCCCTGCTGCGGCTGCTGAAAGCCGACCCCGACGTGGTGGCGCTGGCCATTCCCTACATGCGCCTCACCCTGGGCTCGACGCTGCTGCTGTCCGTGGCGATCGTGATCGAGAGCGCGCTGCGCGCGGACAGAGACACGCGCACACCGATGCAGATCGCGCTGGTGGCCACCGTGATCAAGACCGCGCTGAACGGCGTGCTGATCTTCGGCTTGCTCGGCTTCCCCCGCCTGGAGCTGGTGGGCGCGGGGCTCGCGACGGTCGCCGCGCAGATCGTGGCGATCACGCTCCTCGGCATCGCGACCCGTCGCCGATGGGGATCGCCGGCTCGACTGGGCCTGGGCGACTTCCGCGCGTCCAGGCCGCTGCTTCGCGAGGTGGTGCGGATCTCGATGCCGGCGGTGGCCGAGCGGCTGGTGATGAACGGCGCGATGATGGCCTACTTCATCTTCATCGGGACCTACGGAACCGCGGCGCTGGCGGCCTACACCATCGGCATCCGCGTGCTCTCGTTCTCGTGGATCCCGGGGGTGGGGTTTTCCACGGCGTCCTCCACCCTGGTCGGACAGGCGCTCGGCGCCAACGATCCCGAAGGCGCCCAGCGCGCCGGCTGGCGGGCCGTGCAGCTGGCCCTGGTGGTCTCCATCGTGCTGGGCGCCGTGTTCGCCGCGGGCCGCATCCCGCTGGCGAAGCTCTTCACCTCCGACCCCGGGGTGATCGCCGAGCTGGGCCCCTTCATGCTGGTCCTGGCGCTGGCGCAGCCGCTCATGGGCCTGCACTTCACGCTCGGCGGCGCCCTGCGCGGAGCCGGCGACACGATGACACCGCTCATGGCCGCCACGCTGGGCAACTGGGCGCTGCGGGTTCCCCTGGCCTTCGTCTGCGCCACGGTGCTCGAGACCCCGGTAATCTGGCTCTGGTGCGCGCTGGTCTTCGACCACCTGGCCCGGGCGGTATGGATGCTGTGGGCCTTCCAGCGCGGCCACTGGAAGCAGCGCCTGGGCGCCTGACGCGCGAACTCAGTCCGGCAGGGGGCACTTCTCCAGGCGGAAGCGGTCGGCTACGCCGCCGTCCACGGCGACGAAGCGCCCGTCGAGTCGGCAGCCCTCGACGTCGATGACGAAGGAGCCCAGCTGGCGCAGCGAGACCGCCATGGCCGGGTGTTCGAGCCGGCCTTCGTGGCCCACCTGCCCTCCCGAGCCGGCCACCACGAAGACCGTGCCCTGGTCCGTCTTGCGGTAGGCGCCATCGCCCTCGGGGTCCCCGTCGCCGCCGTCGAGCACGCTCTGTGCCAGGCGCTGCGGGTCGCCCCCGGAGCGGCCCAGCAGCTTGGAGCGCTCGTAGGAGTGACTGTGTCCGGCCAGCACCAGGTCCACGTCGGCAGCCTCCAGGCGTTGCATCAAGTTGACCTGGAAGCGGCCGGTGCGCCGCTCGGGATCCTCTTCGTGGGTGCCCCCGGAGATCGGCGGGTGGTGCAGGTAGACGATCACCCAGTCGGCGTCCGGCGCATCGAGCGCCTCCCCGAGCCAACGCATCATCGGCGAGTTCTGGCCGAAGCGGCTCCCCGCCGAATCCACCGCCACCAAGCGGACGTTGGCACGGTCGATGGCGTAGTAGGCCTCGTTGCCCGAGGGCGGGCCGCCCGCCTCGCCCCCCGTCGGATTGCTCCAGACGTCGTAGAAGGGGCCGGTCTCGGTGCGCGTGTCGGTGAGGTTCGCCCCGTGGTTGCCCAGCACCGGCCACACCGGCCAGCGACGCAGAAGCTCCGGGTACATCTCGAAGACAGCGACCTGGTGATCGGCGTCGGACCCGGTCGGGTAGGCATTGTCGCCCAGCAGGATCCAGACATCGGGGGGGCGATCGCCGGCGAACGCCAGGAACCCGTCGCGCACGGCACGTGCGTTGTCGTCGGCGGTTCCCGAGTCGCCCAACGCCCAGATCCGCAGCGGTCCGTGACTTCCCGGCAGCGGCGGCGTGGTGAAGATGTGCTCACCGTCGCCGCCGGCCAGCCGCACGCCTGTGGCGTCTACGATCGCGTAGGCGTAACGCGTGTCCGGCTCCAGGTCGTCGATGACCACCTCGTGCTCGCGGGTCGCTCCCGGGCTGCCCGCCTCGCGCTCCAGGGGCTGCGCTGGGCGCCCGTAGAGCACCCGGCTCTCCGTCGGGCGGTTGGTGCGCCAGCGAACCGTAACACGGTTGGGCGACGCGCTCTGGAGCCACGGCCCGCGCAGGACGCGCAGCGGATGCTCGGCCGTCAGCACCGCCAGCTCCAGATCGAAGCGCAGGTCCAAGCGCTCGCGCCAGGCCTGGTGGACCTGGGCGGCGATCACGTTGCGGCCGGGCCGCAGCGCTTCGGGCGGTACCCGGAACTCCAGCACGCGCCGCTCCCACTCAGGGGGCAGGGATGTGGCCGCGGGAAACTGCGGAGACAGCGGGACTCCGCGCACGTTGCTGCGGAAGAGTTCGCGGCCGTTCAGGAAGACCACGGCGCCGTCGTCGTGGATCACCCGAATGCGCAGGCCTTCGATCCGCGAGGGGTCGTCCACGTGGAAGCCATGCCGCGCCAGGGTCACCCAATCGTCGTCACCGCTCGCCAGGTCGTGGCTCAGGAGCGTGCGCTCGTCCCCGTCGCCGAAGCCGAAGGGCGCCGGCCCCTCGAGCCAGGCTCCATCGTCGAACGCGAGACCCGCCCAGACCGCGGGCTCCTCCAGTGAGGTGTCGGCGATGCGCCAGCGGGCGCCGAACGGCACCAGAACGTCGGCGTCGCGCTCGCCGCCGCAGGCGGCCACGGCGGCAACGGCAAGGGCGAGCAGACTGCGCCGCAGCGATATGACGCTCAGCTCCGGCCCTCGCAGACCAGCGCCAGCGCGTCGTCCTCCACACCCACGCGCACGGTGCCACCCTTCTGCAGCGAGCCGAACAAGACTTGATCCGCAATCGGATCCTTCAGCTCGGTCTGGATCAGGCGCGCCATGGGGCGGGCGCCGAAGTCCGGGTCGTAGCCGCGCGTCGCCAGCCAGTCCCGCGCCGCCTGGCTGAGCTCGATGCGCACCTTCTTCTCGGCGAGCTGAACCTCGACCTCGGCCACGAACTTGTCCACCACCTTGCCGATCACCTCGGGTACCAGCGGGTCGAAGCTCACCACCTCGTCCAGGCGGTTGCGGAACTCGGGACTGAACAGGCGCTCGATCTCCTTGCGGCCGTCACTACGGCGCGCATCGCCGAAACCGATGGCCCGCGAGGCCATGTCCCGAGCCCCCGCGTTGGAGGTCATGATGAGCGTCACGTGCCGGAAGTCGGCTTCGCGGCCCTGGTTGTCGGTCAGGGTGGCCCGGTCCATGACCTGGAGCAGGATGTCGAAGAGGTCCGGGTGCGCCTTCTCGATCTCGTCGAGGAGCAGCACCGTGTAGGGCTGCTTGCGAACCTTCTCGACCAGCTGACCGCCCTGGTCGTAGCCCACGTAGCCGGGCGGCGCGCCGATCAGGCGCGAGACCGCGTGCTTCTCCATGTACTCGCTCATGTCGAAGCGCAGGAAGGGCACACCCAGGGTGGCGGCCAGCTGGCGCGCCAGCTCGGTCTTGCCCACCCCGGTGGGTCCGGTGAACAGGAAACAGCCCATGGGCCGGTCCGGACCACCGAGCCCCGCGCGGGCGCGCTTGACCGCCCGCACCACCGTAGCGATGGCGGCGTCCTGACCGAACACCACCTGGTGAAGGTCGGCGTCCAGGCTCTCCAGCCGCGCCCGGTCCGAGCTGCTGGCGCGGGCCAGCGGGATCTGGGCCATGCGCGCGATCACCGCCTCCATATCGCGCACGCCCACGGTGCGGCGCTTCTTGGCGCCGGGACGCAAGCGCACGGCGGCGCCCGCCTCGTCCATCACGTCGATGGCCTTGTCGGGCAGGAAGCGATCGGCCAGGTGCTTGGTGGCCAGATCCACCGCCGTGCGCAAGGCCGAGCTGGTGAAGCGAACGCCGTGGTGATCCTCGTAGCGCGAGCGCAGCCCCTCCAGGATGCGAATGGTCTCGTCGCGGGAGGGCTCGTGCACGTCGATGCGCTGGAAGCGGCGGGCCAGGGCGCGATCCTTCTCGAAGTGCCGGTACTCGCTGTACGTGGTCGATCCCATGCAGCGCAGGTCGCCGGATTGGAGCAGGGGCTTCAGCAGATTGGACGCATCCACGGTGCCGCCCTGGGCCGATCCCGCCCCCAGAATCGTGTGGATCTCGTCGATGAACAGGATGGGCTTGGCCCGCTCCTGGATGGCGGCGATCAGCACCTTGAAGCGCGCCTCGAAGTCGCCCCGGTAGCGGGTGCCCGCCAGCAACGCCCCGAGGTCCAGGGAGTAGATCTCGGCGTCGGCCAGGTCCTCGGGAACGCGCCCCTCGTGGATGCGGCGGGCCAGGCCTTCGGCCAGGGCGGTCTTCCCGACCCCGGCCTCGCCGACGAAGATGGGGTTGTTCTTGCGCCGCCGCGCCAGCACGTGGATGGCGCGCTCCAGCTCGTTGGCACGACCCACCAGGGGGTCCAGCTTGCCCTGGACCGCCAGCTCGTTCAGGTTGGTGGCGAAGGCCTTGAGCGGATCCACCTCCGCCTCGCCCTCTTCTTCGTCCAGGCCCTCGAGGGGGTGAAGGGGCTGCTCGGCCGCGCCGTCGCCGGGAACCTTGGCGATGCCGTGCGAGATGTACTGGAGCACGTCCATCCGCGAGACGCCCTCGTTGCGCAGCAGCGCCACCGCGTAGGAGTCGGGCTCCTGGAAGATCGCCGCCAGCAGGTCGCCCGCCTCGATGTTCTCCTTCTCGGCGCTCATGGCGTGCTGGATCGCGTGCTGCACCACGCGGTGGAAGGCCAGGGTCTGGTTGGCCTCCACCGGCTCGTCGCCGGGCTCGGCTTCCAGGTCCTCGTCGAAGAAGCGCTGCAACGCCTGCTTCAGCGTGCCCAGGTTGGCGCCGCAGCGACGCAGCACCTCCGCGCCCCGTTCCTCGTGGAGCAACGCGTAGAGCAGGTGCTCCACGGTCAGGTAGGCATGGCGGCGCGTCACCGCCTCGCGCCAGGCGGCCTGGAGGGTGATCTGGAGATCCCGGGGAATCCCGCTCATTCGGACTCCACGCCGGAACGCAGCGGGTAACCGCGCTCCTCCGCCAGCTTGTGGACGGTGGCCACCTTGGTCTCGGCCACCTCCAGGACATAGGTCCCGGCGATTCCGCTTCCGTTGTGATGCACGTGCAGCATGATCTGCGTCGCCTCGGCGGGGCTCTTGTCGAAAACCTGCTCCAAGATCTCCACCACGAACTCCATGGGCGTGTAGTCGTCGTTGTAGAGGACCACCTTGAACCGCGGCGGGCGCGCCACCTTGCGTTGTGTCCGGGTGGCGACCTCCCCCTCGTGGCGGGGATCCTCACCACCCGGAGGACGCGGCGGCCCGCCCGGCGCGCCGGCAATGACTCCGAATCCCATCGCCCCACAGGATAGCCGCCCGCCCCCGCCGTGCCGACGCAGCTACACTGGGCCCCCATGGCCGAGATCGAGCTGGCCGAGGGCGTCGCCTCCATCGATCGCGACGCGTGGAACGCCCTGGTAGGCGATGAATCCCCCTTCCTGGAGTGGGACTGGCTCGCCACGCTGGAGCAGGCCGGCGCCGTGGGCGAGCCCACCGGCTGGGCGCCCCGGCCCCTGGTGGTCCGCGACGGCTCGGGCCTGACCGCGGCCTGCCCGCTCTACGTGAAGGGCCACAGCGAGGGCGAGTTCGTCTTCGACTGGGGCTGGGCGGACGCCGCCGAGCGCGCCGGCATCCCCTACTACCCCAAGCTCCTGGCCGGCGTCCCCTTCACCCCGGTGAGCGGTGCACGGCTGCTCACCGCGCCGGGCGTCGAACGGGAGGCCTGGACCGCACGCCTGGCAGCGGCCCTACGCGAGCTCTGCGACGGAAACCAGCTCTCGGGCGTCCACGTGAACTTCTGCCGCGAGGACGAGATCGAGCCCCTGCGCCGTGCGGGGTTCCAGCCGCGACTGGGCGTCCAGTACCACTGGCACAACCCGGGCTACCGGGACTTCGAGGATTGGCTGGGGCGCTTCCGCAGCAAGCGCCGCAACCAGATCCGACGCGAGCGCCGCTCGCTGGAGCAGCAGGGCGTACAGATCGAGGTCCACAGCGGCGACGCCATCGGAGCCGAGCTGCGAGACCCGCTCTACGGTTTCTACCGGGCCACGGTGGACGCGCGAGCCTGGGGCCGGCCCTACCTGAACCCGCGCACGTTCGAGCTGCTCTGGGAGCGCTTCCGCTCGCGCCTGTGCCTGGTGGTGGCGCGGCGTGGAGACGAGCTGATCGGCGGAACCCTGAACGTGCAGAAGGGCGACGCCCTCTACGGCCGCTACTGGGGCTGCGTGCGCGAGCTTCCCCACCTCCACTTCAACGTCTGCTACTACGCGGCCATCGAGCACTGCATCCGCGCCGGCCTGAAGCGCTTCGAGCCGGGCGCGGGGGGCGACTACAAGCAGGTGCGCGGCTTCGACGCCCAGCCCACCTGGAGCCTCCACTACCTGGCGGAGCCGCGCCTGGCGCAGGCGGTGGCGCGCTTCCTGGATGCCGAGCGCGAAGAGGCCCAGGAGGCCATCGGCTGGCTGCGCGAGCGCAGCGCGTACAAGTCCGGGGACGACGCTTAGTCGGACTTGCGGCGCTGCTCGCGAAGCAGGTCGGTCAGGTCATTGATCCGGCCGTGGAGCTGCTGGAGCATCAGCTCGGACTTGACGCCCGACTGGTAGTCCAGGTCCGCCTTCATGCGGTCCTTCTTGTTGGCCCGGTTCTGGCTCATCATGATGACCGGCGCCTGGATCGCCGCCAGGCACGATAGGATCAGGTTCAGGAAGATGAACGGGAACTGATCGAAGGGCAGGAACCACCAGCGGATCAGGTTCAGGCTCATCCAGCCGAACAGGAACATGCCGAAGGCGAAGATGAAGGCCCAGGAGCCGCCGAACACGGCGATCTGGTCCGCCACGCGCTCGCCCAGAGTGAGCTCTTGATCCACCACCTCGTTGGCGTTCTGCGAGGTGATGTTCATGTAGAGTTCATTGGTGGAGCGCAGCCGCTTGCTCATCTCCTGGAGCATGGAGATGGCGACGTTGGGGCGCCTCTCCAAGAAGCCCAGGAAGTCGTCGCGGGTCATCTCGAGAACACGCGTGTCCTCGCTGGCCCGGGCCGTGGCGGTGCGGGGCATGCCCGACAGCATTCCCATCTCGCCGACGAAGTCGCCGGGATGGAGCTTCGAGACCACGACCTCACCCGTACCCACCTCGGCGGGGATGATGACGTCGATGGCGCCCGACTCGAGCACGAACATCGAGTCGCCGGGGTCGCTGCGCTGGAACAGGGACTCGCCGGAGGGGACGTTCCTGGGCCTCCACAGCTTCGTGGCGTGCTCGCGGTCGGCCTCAGGCAGGTCCTCGAAGATGGGAATCTGCGCAAGAATGTCCTGGCTCATGCAACGCTGGCCCCCTACCCCGCGAAAACGGGGGCCATTCTATCCATCGCCGTGAGTCCCGGCCACCGCCGATCGCCCGCGTTGCTCGGGCACCCATTCCGAGGAAGCCGGGGCCGCTTTGCGACGCAGGCGGCGCGGCAGGGCGCGAACCCAGAGGATCCCGTCCTCCAGGGCCACGTAGAAGACCGGCACCACCACCAGGGTCAGCGCCGTGGACGAGAGCATCCCGGCCGCGGTGGCGACGGCCATGGGCCGGCGCGACTCGGCGCCCGGGCCCAGCCCGGTCGCCGCGGGCAAGACGCCGAAGATCATGGAGATCGCGGTCATCAGCACCGGCCGCATCCGGATCGGGGCGGCAGTGCGCATGGCCTGCTCGGGGCTCATGCCCTGCTCCGAGCGGAAGTGGTTGGCGTAGTCCACCAGCAGGATCGAGTTCTTGGTCACCAGGCCGAAGAGCAGGATCACACCGATCATGCTGAACATGTTGAGGGTCATGCCCTCGACACCGAGCTGCGCGAGGATGAAGAGGCCGCCCAGGGCGCCGGTCATGGCCAGGGGGAGGGCCAGCATCACGGTCAGGGGATGGAGCAGGCTCTCGAACTGGGACGCGAGCACCATGTAGATGACCAGGATCGCGAGCCCGAGCATCAGGCCGAACTGCTGGGCGCTCTCCTGCATCTGTTCCGCCTCGCCCGAGAAGGCCAAGGTGACGTCCTCGGGCAGCACAGCCGACGCGATCTCCTCCACCTGCGCCAGGGCATCCGCCAGGGCCAGGCCGTCCAGGTTCCCCGAGATGGTGACGCTGCGCTGGCGGTCGCTGCGCGTGATGGCCGACGGGGCGGCGCCCTTCTCGATACGCACCAGGTTGCGCAGCTCCACCAGCTCGCCGCTGCGCCCGCGCACGTAGAGGCGCTGGATGGCTTCGGGCTCAGAGCGGTGCGCGCGGTCCAGGCGAACCCGGATGTCGTAGCCCCGCCCCTCCTCCTTGAAGGTGGCCACGTCCAGGCCGCCGATCATGGCCTGCACGGCCGTCGCCACCGAAGCGGCGTCGATGCCCAGGGCGGCCGCCTTGGCGCGGTCCGGGATGACCCGCACCTCGGGCAGGCCCAGCTTGAGGCTCTTGTCCAGGTCCACGAAGCCCTCGCGCTGGTCGAGCTGCGCCAGCATCCGCTTCGCCAGGGCATCGAGCTCGTTCAGCCCGAGGTTGCCCTGGATCCTGAACTCGAGATCGCGACCGCCCCCGGCCGACGCCATGGACATGTCGAACACGCTGACCCGCTGACCGGGGATCCGGCCCAGCGCCGCCCGCGTCTCGCGCATCAGCTCCTGGGCCTTGCGGGTGCGCTCGCTGCGCGGCTTGAGGCTGCAGAACATCAGCGCCACGTTGGAGGCGCCTTCGGGCCCGTCGGGCCCGGAGATCCCCACGCCGGCGAAGAGACCGCCCACCTCGGGCTGGGCGAGCATCCACTCCTCATTGCGCTTCAGGATCTCGAGGGTGGCTTCCTTGCTGGTTCCCGGCGGGGTGTCCACGATGATGATGATGTGACCCTGATCCTCGGGCGGCGTGAACTCGCGATCCAGCGCAGCGCCAAAGCCCAGGGCCGCCAGGAAGGCGCCCGCGCCCAGCGCCAGGATGGCCCCGCGGTGGGCGAGCGCCCAGTCCAGCAGGCGCCGGTACCAATCCTCCAGCCACGCGAAGCCCCGCTCCAGCCGGTGGTAGATGCTGCCGTGGGCGCGCTCTTTGGGCGGAGGCATGCGAGCCGCGAGCATGGGCGTGAGCGTCAGCGCCACGAAGAGCGAGATCATCACCGCGCTGGCCACGGTCAGCCCGAATTCACGCAGGAAGTTGCCGACGATGCCCTCGGCGAAGACCACCGGCACGAATACGGCCGCAATGGACACCGTGGCGGCCGTGGCCGCGAAGGCGATCTGGCGCGCGCCGTTCGACGCCGCCTCGAACGGCTCCTCACCCTGCTCGCGATGCCGCTCGATGTTCTCGAGCACCACGATGGCATCGTCGATCACCACGCCCACGGCCAGGGTCAGCGCCAGCAGGGTCATCACGTTGAGGGTGAAGCCCAGGACCCACATCACGCCGAATGTGGCGACGACGGAGAGCGGGATCGCGGCGGCCACGATCAGCGTCGGGCGAGAGCGGCGCAGGAAGACGAAGACCGTGACCACCGCCAGCACCGCGCCAAAGGCCAAGGCGAATAGCGTCTCGTCCACGGCCTCGCGGATGGACCGGGTGAAGTCGATGATCTGCTTGCGGCCCGCCAGGTCGAGCCCGGAGGGCATGCTCTCGCGCATGGCCCCCATGCGCCGGTAGGCCTCGTCGGCGATGGCCACGCTGTTGCCGCCGCGCTGGCGCAGAATGCCGATGGCGATGGAGGGCTCGCCGTTGTAGCGAGCCAGGATCGTGGGGTCCTCGGCGCCGTCCTCGACGCGGGCGACGTCGGAGAGGTGGACCGGGGCGCCGTCGATCCACGCCACCACCAGATCTTCGAGCTCCTCGATGGAGTGGAACTGGGCGTCGGTCTTGACCGAGTACTCGATCCGCCGGCTCTCGACCTTCCCACCCGGGATGTCCACGTGCTCGCGGTGCAAGGCCCCGATCACGTCGCTGGCGGCCAGGCCTCGGGCGCTGAGCGCGTCGCCATCGAGCCAGATGCGAATGTTGCGCTCGAGGCCGCCGAAGATGGGCGCCGCGCCGACCCCCGCGATGGTCTCCAGCCGGGGCTTCACCCGGTACTTCAGGAACTCGGTGTTCTCGACGGCGCCGCGATCACTGATCAGCGGAAACCACATGATCGGGAAGTCGCCCATGGCGAACTTCTCGACGGTGGGCGGCTCCACGTCGGCGGGCAGGCGCTGGCGGGCCTGGGAGACCTTGTCCCGCACATCCTGTGCGGCGGTGTCCAGGTCGCGGTCCAGCTCGAAGGTCACGATCACCTGGGTGACGCCCTGGAGGCTGCGGGAGCGGACGGAGCGGACGCCGGAGATCGTGTTGACGAATCCCTCGAGGACGTCGGTCACGTCCTCCTCGATCACCTCCGGGCTGGCGCCCTCCAGGATGGCGGTGACGGCGACGACCGGAAACTCCATGCGCGGGAACTGGTCCACGCCGAGCCGGTTGTAACCGAGCACTCCGAAGACGACGAGCGACAGGGTCATCATCAAGGTGAGGACCGGCCGCCGGATGCAGAGGTCGATCAGGTTCACGGCATGCCCGTCCCGGCGCTCGGCTCGCGCCCGGCCAGGTCCGTCGCCGGCCGGCCGTCGAGCGTGCGTGGCTGCACCTTTACGCCGTGGGTCAGCGCGTAGTGGCCCCGCACCACGATGCGGTCGCCCGGGGCCAGGCCCTCCGTGACTTCCACCAGCCCGTCTCGGTGCTCACCGGTCTGGATCAGGAGCCGCTCGACGCGCAGGTCCGCGCCCACGCGGAACGTCACCTCGCCATCGGCCCGCTGCAGCACGGCCTCCTCGGGGATCATGGCGACCGCCTTGCGGCTGGCCACGCCCAGATCGACCGCAGTGAAGAAGCCGGGCCGCAGGCGGCGGTCCGCATTGTCCAGGGCCGCGCGCACCAGCAGGGTGTGGGTACTGGCGTCGACCCGGGGGGCCACGAAGCGCACCACGGCGGGGAAGACCTCGTCGGGCCAAGGCGCCACACGCACCGCCACCTGCTGGCCCAGGGCGACGCGACTGGCGTCGGCCTCCGGCAGGCGGAACTCGGCGTCGATCGGGTCCAGGGTCACCAGCTCGAAGAGCGGGCTGCCGGGCTGCACGAACTCGCCGACGGAGATGGTCCGCTCGGCGATCACGCCGTCGAAGGGGGCCCGCACCTCGGCGTCGGCCAACGCGCGTGCGGCCACGCCCAGGCGCGCCCGGGCGGACTCCCGCCGGGAGCGCGCCAGGCGCAGCTGCGTCTCCAGCTGCTCGAGGCGCGCCTGCGAGGCCACGCCCTTCTCGTGCAGGGTGCGGATGCGGGCGTGCTCGCGCTGGGCCTCCTTGGCCTGGGCGTCGGCCTGCACCACACCCGCGCGCGCGTCGGCCACCTCGAGGCGACGCCGCTCGGGGTCGATGGTGGCCACCACCTCGCCCTGGGCCACCTCGAGCCCTTCGTCGCGCACGATCTCCGTAACGCGCCCCGCCACCTCCGCCGCCACCCAGGCCTGGCGCCGCGCGACCAGCTCGCCGTTGGCCTCGATGCGCACGTCCAGGTCGCGGGCGACCACGGGGATCACCACCACCGGCGGTGCGGCCTCCACGGGCGGGGCCTCCTCCGCACAGGCCAGCAGCAGGCCCAGAAGCGCCAACGCCAGAATCGTCCTCATGCCGCATCCTCCGCCGGGCGCGCGGAATCCGGAATCACGACGCCGTGCAACATCCCGTCCAGGGCGACGTCGAGCAGATCGGGGGCCCACTCCAGGTCGGCCCGGCTGGTGAGCAGCGAGATCAGGCCGTGGGCAAAGGCCCAGATCACCTGCGTCCCCACCTCCACGTCCCCCGCGCGGAGCTGACCCCGGCTCAGGAGCGCCAAGACCGGCGCCTCGAAGAGCTGCCGGGCCTCCTCGGCCGCCGGCGGCTCATCCCCCTCCTGGATCATGGAGATCATGAGCTGGTAGTGGCGCGGGTTGCTCATCCCGAAGTCGATGAAGGCCCGCAGCATCCGGCGCAGGTTCTCCACCGGATCGTCCACCGACGAGACCGCAGCGCGGATCCCATCCACCATCTCGCGGAAGCGCTCGTCGAGCAGCGCCTCGAGCAGCCCCGGCTTGTCACCGAAGTGGTGGTAGAGGGTGGGCAGGGTGTAGCCGCAGCGAGCCGCCAGACGCCGCATGGAGAAGGCCTCGGCGCCCGCCTCCATCACGATCTCGCCGGCCGCGTCGAGGATGGTGCGGCGGGCCTCGCCGCGCTGACGCTCACGGCGTTCCTGTGCTGAGCCGGCGGACATGGTTGTCGTGCTCTCGGATGGAACACCGCGTCTTGAACGGTGTTATACGGCTTGAACAGTGTTATAGCCGACCGGACCGCGGCGCGCGACTGGGGTGAGAAGCCATCCCTGTGGCGCAACCGGACTCGCCGCGCGTACGCTGCGGGGGCCCCGCTTTCGAGCAGATCGATCCCCGAGGGGCAGCGGAGGACGCCATGGAGCTCGCCATCCTGCTCTTCGACCGGCTGACGGCCCTGGACGCCCTGGGCCCCTACGAGGTGCTGTCCCGGGTGC
>JAFDET010000250.1 GCA_019310195.1 Deltaproteobacteria bacterium | reverse complement strand
CTCCAAGGGGCAGGCCGGCGCCGATCCCTATTCCATCCCGCTCGACAAGATCGACGTCTCGGATTCGGAGATCTTCGAGACCGATACGCTCTGGGGATACTTCGAGCGCCTGCGAAACGAGGATCCCGTTCACTACTGCGCGGAGAGTGAGTTCGGCCCCTATTGGTCGGTCACCCGGTTCGACGACATCCTCTACGTCGAGAAGAACCCCGAGATATTCTCGTCTGCGCGCAGCATCGTGGTGGGTGACCCTGATCCGGACTTCCCGCTCGAGGCCGGTTTCATCACGATGGACGGGCCCAGGCACATCGCCCACCGCAAGGTCGTGCAACCCGTGGCGGGTCCGCGCAACCTGAAGAGGCTCGAGTCCCAGATCCGCGAGCGGGTCAGCGAGACCCTGGATGGCCTGCCGCTGGGCGAGACCTTCGACTGGGTGGATCGGGTTTCGATCGAGCTGACCACCGGAATGCTCGCAACCCTGTTCGACTTCCCCTACGAGCAGCGGCGCAAGCTCACCTTCTGGTCGGACATGGCCACGGCCAGTCCGGAGCAGGTGGGCGCCGTAGGCATCACGGAAGACGAACGCCGGGCCGCGCTCATGAAATGTCTCGAGGTATTCACCGGGCTCTGGAAGGAGCGCGAGAACAAGCCGCAGGGCGACCGTCTGGATCTGGTGACCGCGCTGGCCAATGGGATCGCCACCCAGGGTCTGTCCCCCATGGAGTATCTGGGGACGCTGGTGCTGCTGATCGTGGGCGGAAATGACACCACACGAAATTCGATGTCCGGCGGTGTCCTGGCCTTGAACGAGAATCCAAAGGAGTATCAGAAGCTGCGGGACAACCCGGATCTGATCCCGAACATGGTGAGCGAGATCATCCGCTGGCAGACGCCCCTGGCCCACATGCGACGAACGGCAACCCAGGACACGGAGCTCGCCGGGAAGCAGATCAAGAAGGGCGACAAGGTCGTCATGTGGTACGTGTCGGGCAATCGGGACGAGACCGTCATCGACCGCGCCGACGAGTTCCTCATCGATCGCGAGAACGCAAAGCAGCACTTGTCCTTCGGCTGGGGTGTCCACTTCTGCATGGGCAGCCGCCTCGCCGAGATGCAGCTCCGCATCCTCTGGGAAGAGATCCTGGTGCGCTTCCGTGAGGTGGAGGTGGTCGGGGACCCGGTTCGGGTCCGGTCCAACTTCGTGAAGGGCTTTACAGAGCTTCCGGTACGCGTCCACCCCCGGTAGCCCCTCGGCCTCGAGCGCCGACTTTGCCGCCGATACCAACACCACGACGCAGGGCCGGCGGAACAACCGGCGCGTTGGGGTGACGGTGCGCAGAGCAGCGCCAGTCCGGCCCACTGCGGTCTTCTCTTACGCTACTGCGCAGAAACGAGCTCGCTGTGGGCAGCGACGAGGCGGACGGCGCTTGCGCGCTCTACTTGCTCTTCTTCGCTTGCTTCTTGAGCTTCTTCTCCTTCGGCGTGAGCTTGGGCTTGTTCGTCTTGTCGGTGCGCTTCTTGTCTTGAGATTTCGCCATGGACCAAGGATACCCCGGCCAAACGGCCCAGCCCGAGAGAATCTGACCGGAGCACGCTTTCCGGAACCGGAAGCGCCCTCTGGCCCGCCTGGGACCCTCCGCTGCCGCTCGCCGCCCAGCCGGGCTCCAACGCACAGATGGGCTCGTTGCTCACCTTCTCGGGCCCGAGCACCGGCTTTTTCGGGGGCGACGGCGTGTTCGCGCTTCGCGTGCTCCAGTCCGGCGCCAACCTGGTCTATAACGAAACCGAGCCCGGCGGCAGTGGCTTCGACCGGCCGGCCCGCCGCCGTGATCACCGGGCCCGGAGAAGGAGGGATCCATGGAGACGCCTGCCCACCCCGCCCTGAAAGCCGGCAATGCCGCCGTGATCACGGGGGCCGCCAGCGGGATCGGCCTGGCCACGGCGAAGCGCTTCGCCGCGTTGGGCCTCCGGGTCTGCTTGGCGGACCAGGATGACGCCGCTTTGAGCGAGGCGGTCGCCGGGATCGAGGCGGCGGACCGTGTCTTCGCCCAGCCCACCGACGTATCCGACCCGGCGTCCGTCGACCGGCTGGCCGAGGCCGTCGGCGAGCGCTTCGGTCCGGTCTCGGTGGTGATGAACAACGCCGGCACCGGCGGTGGCGGCGATGCGCTGTCGAACCCCGAGGGATGGCAGCGGGTCCTGGGCGTGAACCTGATGGGCGTCCTGCATGGGGTGCAGCGCTTTGTTCCCGCCATGGTCGGCAGCGGCGAGCCCGGCCTTGTGATCAACACGGGCTCGAAGCAGGGCATCACGCAGCCGCCCGGCGACACTGCCTACAACGTCAGCAAGTCCGGTGTGAAGTCGCTGACCGAGGGGCTTGCGCATACGCTGCGCCAGAACCCCGAGTGCAAGGTCACCGCGCACCTGCTCATCCCCGGGTTTACCTACACCGGCATGGTCGCCCGCTTCCTCAAGGAGAGGCCCGCCGGCGCGTGGACGGCGCAACAGGTCGCCGACTTCCTGCTCGAAGGTATCGCCCGGAACGATTTCTACATCCTGTGCCCCGACAACGAGACGACGCGCGAGCAGGACGAGAAGCGGATCCTCTGGACGGCCGGCGATCTCGTCGAGAACCGCCCCGCGCTCTCGCGCTGGCACCCGGACTACGCGGAGGCGTTCAAGCAGTTCATGGAGACTCCGTGAAGGTCACCATCTTTGGAGCGACGGGTGCGCTGGGCGTAGAATGCGTGGCGCAGTGTCTCGAGGCCGGCCACGAGGTGACGGTGCTCGCCCGCAGGCCGGCGAAGCTCGCGCCCGCCGTGCGCGACCAGGTCCGTGTCGTCGAAGGGGACGGGCTCCGCGCAGAGGCCGTGGCCGAAGCCCTCTCCGGAGGCGTCGACGCCATCCTCTTCGCGATCGGCGTGGACAAGCGTTCGCCCGAGGATCTCTGCACCGAGGTCACGCAGCACATCCTGGCCGCCATGCCCGCCATGGGTGTGCGCAGACTGGTCTGGTGCGGCGGAGGCGGCACCTTCGTGGCAGACGATCAGCTCAGCTTCGGCGCGCGGTTCGTCGAATGGTTCGCTCGCACATTCATGGGTCTGCGCCAGAGGGACAAGGCGCACCAGCTCGAGCTCCTGGAGCGGAACCAGGCAGTCGAGTGGATCGGCGTCCGTCCGCTCCAGATGCGAAGAGGGCCCCGGCGAGGCGAATACCGGCTCGGGTTCCACCGCTTCAGCGGCTTCTCCAGGATCAGCTTCGCGGACTGCGCGCACGCAATGATCCGGATGCTCGACGAAGACACCTGGCTCCACAAGGCACCCATCATCCAGTACTAGCGGAGTCCAAGCGACCGGAACACCAACTCGACTGCGTGGAGTGGATGGGGAGCGCGGGCGGACTCCTCCGCCGAGGGGCCCCGGCAGGCAGGCGGCCGGAGCTGTTCTATCCTCGAGGCGGGGTGGGACTCAAGCGTTTCGACCGCAAGTTCGGCGCCCAGCTCGTGCGCGAGCTGCCGGCGTCGCCGGCCGTGTACCTCTTCAAGGACGAGGCCGGGACCGTTCTCTACGCCGGCAAGGCCAAGAACGTGCGCCGCCGACTTCAGGGGTACCGGAATGCCACGCGGCGCAAGGCCCATCGCAAGATGCGTACCCTGGTGCGCGAGGCGAGCAGTCTGGAGGTGCGGCTTCAGGCTTCGGAGCGCGACGCGTTGCTGGTGGAGAACGAGCTGATCCGCTCCTTGCGTCCGCGCTACAACGTCGATGGCGCCTACTCCTTCCTGTACCCGGCCATCGGCATCGCGATGCGAGGCCCGCAGTCGCTCTTCTGCTTCACGACGCGGATCGACGCGTTCGACGGTCTGGGGCTCCGATGGCACGGAACGTTCCGCTCCCGCAACCGGACCCGCGAGGCGTTCGAAGCGCTGGTGTCGTTGCTTGGCCGACTCGGTCACCGGGAGCCCCGCTCCCGGACACGCGACCTGCCGCGGGTGCGGGGCTCGAGGATCGTGGCCCTGCGCCGCGTGGAGCGCCTGCTGCCCGGTCTGGAGCGCCTGCTCGCCGGCCGCTCCGCGGAGGCCCTCCGGGAGCTGTTCACATTGCTGCTGTACAAGCCCGACGCCCGTGCGGACGCAGTCCAGGTGGGCGAGGACCTGCGCCTCCTGGAAGCCTTCTTCCACCACGATGCGCGCCAGCTTCGCCAGGTGCTCCGCGCGGCGGGCCGTCGCGGAAGCTACGTGAGCCAGGATGAGCGCGACGCCCTCTTTCTCGGCTTCGGTCATCCCGAGAGGTGAGCCGTTCGCTGGTACACTACCCGGCCGTGGTGAGCTTCCGGGACGCATCGGCCGGCTGATGTGGTTCCACCTGCGGCCGGTCGAGCTGGACTTCCTGGCGTCCGCCCCGCGACGCTGGGTTGTGGAAGCTCACGTCCGCGCCCCGAGCTGGCCGCGCTGGTTTCCCGGCGTGAGCGAAGTCTCCTATCCCGGCGGATCCCCTCCCTACGGCGTGGGCACGCGTCGCGAGGCCGTGGTCCGGGGCCGGCGCTGGCGGGAGACGATCCTGGCCTGGGACGAGGGAGTGCGTTGGGCCTACCGGGTGGACGCCGCCAGCGTCCCGCTGGCCCGCGCCCAGATCGAGTGCACCGAGTTCGCCGACGACGGCGACGGAACGCGGCTGCGTTGGACCCTGGCGGCTGAGCCCCGGCTCCTGCTGCGCGTGACGACCCCGTTCATGCCCCGCGTGCTCGGTGACTTGCTCGAGCGCGCAGCGCGGAACCTCGACCGGGAGTTGGACGGGGCCCGGCGCGCTTGAGGAGCCGCGGGCCAAGCGAGGCCGTTCAGCGTGCCGCGAACTCCTCGATCCGGTCGGCGACCAGAGCGGGATGGGTGGCGGGGAGAGCGTGGCTGCCTCCCTTCACCACCAGGAGCTCTGAGCGCGGCGCGCGGGCGTGGATCCACTCGCCCACCTCGAGGGGGATCACGCGGTCGTCATCGCCGTGGATCACCAGGATCGGTCGCTCGATGGGCGCGGGGTCGGGGCCGTCGAAACGGAAGCGCGCCGCCTCCCGGCGCCAGGTGTGCCGCGTCGTGGCGAGGGCGAAGTTCGCCTGGGACTGGAGCGAGAACCAGCCGGGTACGGGCTGCTCGCTGAAGAACTGCAGGCCCATGCCCCGCTGCATGCCGCGGAAGAGGGGCGGCACGGCGGCCATCCACTCCACGACCGGTGCGGAGAAGAGGATCGAGAAGAGCCGCGACGGGGGCGGTGCGGACTCCCAGAGCCCGGCGCTCCCCACCAGCACCAGCCGTCCGATCCGCGCGGGGTCGATCAGGGCGGCGGTCATGGCGGTCTTGCCGCCGTAGGACCAGCCCACCACGGTGGCGTCGCGCAGGTCCTCCGCCTTCAGCAGGGCCAGCAACTCCACGGCGTTGGCGTCCACCGTGAAGTCCCCGGCGGGCCGGCGATCCGAACGCCCGTAGCCCACGCGGTCGTACGCCAGCACGCGGTGCCCGCGCCCGGCCAGGCGATCGGTCACGGCCTGCCAGTTGTACGCCGTGCCGGGCAGGCCGTGGACCAGCACCACGGGGGAGCCGTCGCCCTGCACCAGGGCGTTCACGGCTACGCCGCTTCCCACCGGGATGCGGCGTCCCGGCGCCGGGAGATCGGGGACTTCGACGGGGAACACCGCGAAGAACAGCGGCGGCAACGCAATCGTTGCCATGGCCAGCGCCGCGACTGCGAGGATCCAGCGCCGCATTCGCTTCGATCTCCTTCCGCGTGCCGGCTCAGCGGAACTTCGGCGGTCGCTTCTCGCGGAACGCGGCCACGGCTTCGGCGTGCTCGGGGCTCTGCCAGCACTCGCGAAGCAGGGCGCTCTCGCGCTCCTGGATCGCCTGGAGATCGGTGTCGCAGGGATTGTCGGTGAGCAGCTGCTTGGTCATGCGCAGCTGGAGGTCCGGGTTGGCGGCCATGGAGCGGGCGATCTCCAGCGCTCTCGGAAGCAGCGCGTCCGGCGGCACCACGTGGTCGACCAGGCCGCCGGAGAGCGCCTCTGCGGCGGGGTAGAGGCGGCCGGACAGACAGATCTCGCTGGCGCGGCCGAAGCCCATGCGCTGCACCAGGAAGCGCGTGCTGGCGAGCTCCGGCACCAGCCCCATCTTGATGAACAGCATGCCCAGCTTCGCCTTCTCCGACGCGACGATCACGTCGAAGGGCAGGATCATGGTGAGCCCGATGCCCACGGCGGCGCCGTTCACCGCCGCGACCAGCGGCTTGGATTCGCGGGCCAGGGCCACCCAGTCGAGGCCGGCCGGCAGCCCGCCGAAGCCGGCCTGCGTGTCGGTGCCGGGATCCACGCCGTCGATCCGTGACTGGAAGGTGGCGTCCATGTCCGCCCCGGCGCAGAAGCCGCGGCCGGCGCCGGTCACTACGATGGCGCCCACGGCGGGGTCCGCATTGGCGCGCGACAGCGCGTCGGCCTGCTCCTCGCTCATGCGCGGCGTCCACGCGTTCAGGCGATCCGGACGGTCGAGCGTCATGATGGCGACGTCGCCGTCGGTTTCGTAGCGGATCTGCTGGTAGTCCATCGTCGGCCTCGTGGGTCCTGGGCTGCCTGGGGGCATCGTTGGAAGGGTAGGTGAGGATACCCTGGCGCCGCAGCGGAGGATCGCCCAGACCCGGTCCGAAGGGCGGGGAGCGCTACGGTCCGGGCGAATCAAACCCACGGTGGCCCGAGCCGCACCCATCCGACGCGAAGAGAATCCCATGTCCCGGACCGCCAGCGACGCCGACGCCAGCGAGCGCCCGGTAGGCTCGTGAAGAGCCGGCGAGGTGAATGGCTGGACCGACTCGACGCGAGCGGTCGCTACCCGGGCTGGGTGCTGCTGGCCGTGCTGGCCGGGATGTTCGCGACCTCGTTTCCGTTCACCATCCTGGCCGTCTCCCTCGGCCCGATCGCCGAAGAGTTCGGCGTGCGGAAGACCACGATCTCCTGGGTCGTTACGGCGCCGATGCTGCTCTCGGCGGTTGCCTTCCCGATCCTGGGGAAGCTCGGCGATCTTCGCGGGCACCGGCGCATCTTCCTGCTGGGCTTCGCCGGGTCCACCGTCGTCGCCGCGCTCACCGCATTCGCGTGGGACGCGTTCTCCCTGATCGGGCTGCGCACCCTGGCGGCCGTGCTGGGCAGCGCGACGCAACCCACCGCGATGGCGCTGCTGTTCACCGTCTACCCTGCGGGCGCGCGCGTCCGCGCCATGGGTTGGTGGTCGATGACCACCGCCGGGGCGCCGGCGCTGGGTCTCATTCTGGGAGGGCCGCTCGTCGACTGGCTTGGCTGGCGGTTCGTCTTCCTGCTCCAGGCCGCCATGAGTGCCGGCGCGCTGGCGCTGGCAGCGGCGGTGCTGCGGGAGACGCGGCCGCAGCGCGTGCGCTTCGACGTCCTCGGCGGCGTCAGCCTGGCCGTCGGCGTCGCCGGCTTCATGGTGGCGCTGGGCGGCATCCGCGAGCTGGGACTGACGTCGCCTTGGATTCCGGCGGCTGCCGTGATGGGCGTCATCGGCATCGCGGCCTTCGTCCGGGTCGAGGGTCGGGTGACCGCTCCGCTGCTTCCGCTGAGCCTGTTTCGGGATCGGGGCTTCAGCGCCACCCTGGCGACCAACGCGCTGAACTCGGGCGCCTACATGGGCGCCTTCGTGATCGCGCCGCTCCTCCTCTACGACTCCTTCCAGTTCTCGATCACCCAGGCCTCGCTGCTGATGGTGCTGCGGACCGCGTCCCTGACGCTCGCCTCACCGCTGGGCGGAAGTCTCGGCGAGCGCTTCGGCGAGCGTTTCGCCGCGGTGTTCGGCTGTGGGCTCATGACCCTGGCTCTCGCGCTGGTCGCCTGGGCGGCGTACGAATCGAACCTGATCGCCTTCGGCATCGGGCTGATCGGGCAGGGCGCGGGCCACGGCCTGAGCCAGCCCTCGATCACCTCCGCCATCGCACGCTCGGTGGAGGACTCCGAGCTCGGCGTCGCCTCCGCCGCCAATCGTCTGGCGGGGCAGGGCGGCGCGTCCTTCGGCATCGCGGGGCTGACCCTGGCCTACGGAGGCGTGGCGACGCCGTCCGCGTTCGGCCTGGCATTCGCGCTGGGAGCGGCCCTCGCGGCTGCCTCGACGCTGACCGCATGGTGGATCGACTTCGAGTCGCGCCGGGCCAGGACGGTGACCCGCATCTCGGCGGCCGAATCTCCGTGAGGAAGGAGAACAGCGATGAGCCAGCCCGTACCCGCACAGGGCCGGGTTCACGTGAACGGGGTGGAGCTGGCGTACTTCGAGTGGCGGCCCGAACTCCGGGGCCGCGAGGCGCCGATCCTTCTGGTGCACGCCACCGGCTTCCACGCGCGTTGCTGGGATCCGGTGATCCGCCGCCTCGGCGAACGCCACGTGATCGCCGTGGACCAGCGGGGGCACGGGCGCAGCCAGAAGATCGAGATCACCCACTGGAAGGACCTGGGCCAGGACCTCGCAGCCTTCGTCGAGGCCCTCGACCTCCGCGACGTGCTCGGCGTGGGCCACTCCATGGGCGCCCACGCCATGGTCGACGCAGCAGCCACGTGTCCCGGTCGCTTTCGGAGGCTGGTTCTGATCGACCCGGTGATCGCTTCGCCCGAAACCTACGGCGGAGGCGGCTGGACCATCGCCAGCCTGGGCGGCAAACAGCACCCCACGGCCAAGCGCAAGCGTCACTTCGAGTCGCCCGAGGAGATGATCGAGCGCTTCCGCGACCGGGTTCCCTACCGCGTCTTCCATCCCGACGCCTTGAGCGCCTACTGCACGTACGGGCTGCTCCCCGCCGAAGATGGCAACGGGTTCGTGCTCGCCTGCTCGCCCGAGATCGAAGCCAGCGTCTACATGACCAGTCGGTCCAACCCGGGCGTGCACGACAGCGCCCGCGCCCTGGAGATTCCCGTACTCCTCCTGCGCGCCAAGCTTCCACCCGATGGGCGAAGTGTGATGGACTTCTCGTCGTCCCCGACCTGGCCGCAGCTGGTGAAGGAGTTTCGGCACGGCCGCGAGATCCATTTCCCAGAGCACACACACTTCCTGCCCATGGAGATCCCGGACCGCGTAGCCGAGCTGATCCTGACGGGTGGCGCCGCACGAGGAGGGGCCGTCTAGGCTAGGCTGTTGGGCCGCCGTTCTCGCGGATCTGCTCTGCCGTCTCCGGGTTCGCGGAGGGAGACAACCCAGTGATGCGTTCCGCACTCGCGATGATCGGCGTGGCCTTG
>JAFDET010000249.1 GCA_019310195.1 Deltaproteobacteria bacterium | reverse complement strand
GGCACCGCGCTCTACGCCATTGCGATCAGCATTGCGGCCCATCTGCTGGTCGTTCACATCGAGGAACCGGAGCTTCTCAAGCGCTTCGGCCAGAGCTACGCAGACTACTGCCGAAACGTGCCTCGTTGGCTTCCGAAGCTCGGTCGCCAAGGGTAAGCCAGGACGGCGTGGTCGTTGCCCAATGTCCACCTGGAAGATCGATCGCCGATTCGATACGCCCCAGAACGCGCAGGTTCTTGCCCTCCTTCGCGCCGACAATCCTTCCGCGCACTCGGACGTCGCAGAAGAGCTTCTTCGCTCAGCGGAGGGGGTGGCGGGCGTCGACCACTACTGCCCGGACCTCCCGCATTATGCATTCGTGGTGCTTCACCTCGAGGACTCGGCGATCATCGGATTGGCCTACGGGCAGTCCGGCCTGGCCTACCGCCTGCCCGACTCTCGCATTGCGGAGGCAGCCCGAGCCGGTGCCCAGCCCGCCGAGGGGCTCGGCTCCAACTGGTTCCTGCTCGAGCCCTGGTCCGACACCGAGACGCTGCAGGAATCCAGGCGCCGCCTGGCTCACTGGTGCCGCGTGGCGGCCGGCACAACCCATCCAGGGCACACCGTCTAGCACTCGCTTGCCGTTGAGCCGTCAGCCCTGGACGGCCAGGGTTCCGCTCCTGCCGGGGATCTCGCCTTGCACGAGATCGGCGACGGGAAGCGTGTCGTCGAGCGCCTGCGCCTCCTCGCCCAGGGCGACGAAGCGCACGCCCGCCGCGCGGCAGGCGTCCAGGAAGCCGGCAAACCAGTCCAGGTAGGCCATCCCCTCGATCTCGGCGTGGATCGTCATCACCTCCAGGGCGTCCGGCCGCAGCCAGCCCAGGTACTGGTGGGACAGCCCCTCCAGCGGGTGCTCGGGGAGACCCAGCAGCTCGTCCAGGGTCGGGAGCGTGCTGGGGATCTGCGGCGTCTGGAAGACGCGCCCGTCGCAGCGCGGCCGGAACGGGGGGCCGCCCCGCACGTCGCTGGCGTAACGCAGTGCGGCGGCGTCGTAGGCCGCCAGGGAGTGCGCGTTGGCCTGCCAGCCCGCGGCCGCCGCCGTCGGCGCCTCGCAGCCGAAGACCTGACGGAAGGCCTCGCGGGCCTTGTCGAACTCGCGCAGGGTCTGCTGCGCCGACATCCTCTGCAGCCCGTCCTGCCAGCGGATGTGGTCCCAGCAGTGGATCCCCACCTCAAAGCCCGCGTCGCGGATTCCGCGCATCAGCTCCGCGTGGCGGCGGGCAATGCGCGGACCGGGCCACAGCACACCGTTGCCCAGCGTGCGCAGGCCGTAGGTGCCCACCACGTTGGTGCGCGTGACCTTCTTCAGGAAGCCGCGCCGGAACACGCGGCGCAGCGCGCGGCCCGTGTTGTCCGGCCCCAGCGAGAAGTAGAAGGTGGCCGGGGCGTCGACCCGCGCCAGCGCTCGCGCCAAGGCCGGAACGCCCTCGCGAGTGCCGCGCTCGGTGTCGACGTCGACCTTAAGCGCGAGCCGCGGCGTCGCCACCCCGCGCGAGCTCCTCGAGGTAGTACTCGATCGTCTTGCGAATGGCGGTGCGCAGGTCCGTAGTCGGCTTCCAGCCCAGGTACTGCTCCGCGTTGCGGACCGAGGGCGTCCGCGTGGAGATGTCCTGGTAGCCGGTGCCGTAGTAGTCCTTCGAGGCCACATCCACGAGCTGCACCTTCTCGCGCACGTCCTCGAAGCCCGGGTAGGGTTCGATCAACTCGATCAGCATCTCGCCGAGCTCGCGGATCGAGAGATCGTTCTTCGGGTTGCCCACGTTGAAGATGCGTTGGTCGGCGCAACCGTCGCGGTTCTCGATGATGCGCGTCAGCGCGTCGATGGCGTCGTCGATGTAGATGAAGCAGCGACGCTGGAAGCCGCCGTCTACCAGGCGGATGTCCTCGCGGCGCACGACGTTTCCGATGAACTGGGTGAGCACCCGCGAGCTGCCCTCGCGCGCGTCCAGGACGTCGTCGAGCCGCGGGCCGATCCAGTTGAAGGGCCGGAAGATCGAATACCGCAGCCCCTGCTCGAAGTGGTAGGCGTGGATCACGCGGTCCAGGAGCTGCTTGGAGGTGGCGTAGATCCAGCGGTGTTTGTCGATCGGGCCCGTGACGAGCTTCGTGGTCTGCTCGTCGAAGGCCGGATCGTCCGCCATCCCGTAGACCTCGGAGCTGGACGGGAAGATCACCCGCTTGCCGTGCTCGACGCAGCTCCGCACGATGCGCAGGTTGGCCTCGAAGGTCAGCTCGAAGACCGCCAGGGGCTGGCGCACGTAGCGGATGGGCGTGGCGATGGCGGCCAGAGGCAGGACGACGTCGGCCTCGCGGACCAAGGCGTCGGCCTTCTCGGGCTCCCGCAGGATGTCCCCTGGGGTGAACTGGAAGCGCGGGTGGTCCTGGAGCGGGTCCAGCCGCTGGGACTCGATGTCGAGCCCGTGGATGGTCCAATCCGGTTTCGTGGCCAGGAGGTGCTCGGTGAGGTTGCTCCCGATGAAGCCGTTGGCACCGATGATGGCTACGCGGAGACCCATTCTCCCCCCTCTCTGAGCGCTAAGTACCCTAACGAACTACCTTCCGCCGCGCATGACGGGGCGGGAGCGGCTGGCTTGGGTTCTCTTGGGACTCGCGGCCTTGGCCGTCTACCTGCCGGGCTTGGACCGGCCCTTGCGGGACGCCGAGGCCAAGTACGCGCAGGTCCCCCGCGAGATGCTCGAGACGGGCGACTGGCTGACGCCCCGGCTGGACGGCGCCCGCTACTACGTCAAGCCACCCCTCGGCTACTGGCCCACCGCGGCCCTGTTCGCGGTCGCCGGCCCCAGCGAGGCCGCGGCGCGGCTGACCAACGTGGCCTCGGCGTTGGTGGCCGCGTTCCTGATCGGGCTGCTGGCCCGACGGCTCTTCGGCGCCACCCCGGGCCTGCTGAGCGGCGCCCTCTTCCTGCTTACCACCGAGGTCTACGTCTACTGCCTGGACGCGGGTCTGGAATTCTGGCTGATCGCCTGCCAGGTGCTGGCCTTCCTGTTCCTTTGGCGGGGATCTCTCTTCGGGTTCCACGCAGCCCTGGGCCTGGGCTTCCTGGTAAAGGGCCTGCCCGGTGTCCTGATCCCCCTGGCGGCAGCGGCCCTGGCCGACCCGCGGCGCGCGATGCGACTGCTGCATCCCCGCGGCCTGGCCGGGCTGGCGCTGGTAGTCGGACCCTGGCTCGCCTGGATGACGCTGCAGCACCCGGACTTCTTCGACGTCTTCGTCGTCAACGAGCACCTGCACCGTTTCACCGGCCGCATGGCCTCCAACGACGCCCTCTTTCCCACCGGACTGTGGCTCGTCCTGGTCGCCGCCGAGTTCTTCCCCTGGATCCTGCACCTGCCCGGCGCCGGCCGCGAGTTGGCGCGCATGGTTCGCGCGAACGCCGCCGCCCGCGAGAAGGCCGTCTTCCTGGGCGCGTGGGCTGCGGTGCCGCTGGTGCTGTACGCCCTCTCGCGCAGCAAGGTGGACTTCTACGGGCTCGAGATCTACCCGCCGCTGCTGATCGGCGTGGCCGTACCCCTGGCGGACCTGCTGGGCGAACGCCGCTTCGCGTCCGGGCGGCGCTGGGCCCTTCCGTGGCTGGGAGTCTCGGGCGTCGCGGCGACCTGCCTGGTGGTGCTGATGCTGGCCCGCAACGCCGACTGGTTCCTCGCCCTGGAAATTCCGTCGCTGCCGGCGGCCGCGGTCTTCCTGTCCTCGGCGAGCGTGCTCGGGCTGGGCGCCGGCCTGTCCTTCCTCCGCGAGCGCCCGCGGCTGGCCTTGGGCGCCGTGGCCCTGCTCTGCGCGGTGCTCTTCCAGGTGCAGCGCGTGACCTTCGAGGCCGGCTTCGAACACAGCTCCATGAAGTTCGCCGCAGACCTGCTGGAGGGACGCCTCCGAGAGGGTGACCTGCTGATCTCCGACGAGCGCTCGGAGTTCGAACACGTGGCGTCGTTGGTCTGGTACACGGGCCGGCCGGTGCAGATGCTGCGCGACCGCGAGAGCTCGATCATGCACTTCATCGAGCCCGACCGGAACGCCCTGTGCCTGGACGAGCCGGAGCTGGTGGCCGAGGTCTGCGGCGGGCGCACCACCTATCTGGTGGCGGAGACCGAACCCACCCCGGCCCGCCTGGCCAGGCTCGGCCTGGATGGGCAGAGCCTCGGCTCCGCCAGCGACCGCAGCCTCTTCGCGCTAGCGTGCGCGCCGTGAAGTGGCTGCACGCGGCGTTCCTGGTCCTGGGCGTCGCCCTCTTCGCGATCCTGCTGGGAAGCGTCGGCCTCGAAACCCTGTGGCAGGACGCCGCGCGCCTGGGCTGGGGCATCGTGGCGATCGTCGCCATCGAGGGCGTGGCCGACGTGCTGCGCACCGCGGCCTGGCAGCGCTGCTTCGCGCCGGGTCATCGGCCCGGTGTGTTCGCCCTGTGGTGGCCCAACCTGGCCGGGGCCGCAGTCAACTACGCCACCCCCACGGCCACCCTGGGCGGCGAGGTGGTGCGCGGATCCCTGGCGCCCCAGGGCATCCCTCCGGCCGAGATCACCTCGTCCCTCGCCATCAACCGGCTGACGCTGTCGCTGGCCGACACCAGCATCGCGGCCGCCGGCGCGACGGTGATCCTGATGAGGGCACCCCTGGGCCCGGCGGGCAAGCTGGGCGTCCTGGTGGGACTGGGCCTGCTGCTGGCCGGAACCGGCACCTTCTTCTGGCTGCAGCGCACGGGACGCATGGGTGGGGCGACGCTCACTTGTGACGCGCCTGCTCGGCCCCGAGCGCGCCGCCAAGGTGCGCGAGATCAGCGAGGACATCGACCAGCGCATGGAGGAGCTGCACCGCGACGGCGCGACGTCCGTCGCCGAATCGGTGCTGCTCCAGTTCGCGGCGCGATCCATCGGCGCCATCCAGCTGTGGATGTTCCTGGCGTGGATGGGCGCACCATCGGACCTGGCCACCGTGCTGATCACCTTCCTGGTGGCGAGAGGCATCGAGGCCGTGGCCTTCTTCGTACCGGCCAGCCTGGGCGTGCAGGAGGGCGGCTTCATGCTGGGGCTCAAGCTCGCCGGCCTGGAGCCCGCGCTGGGCCTGTCCTTTTCCCTGGCCCTGCGCGTCGAGCAGATCGTGTGGGCCGCAATCGGCTTCGCCGCCTACGCCGGCGTACTCGCCAACCGCCGCGAAGCACCCCGCACCGAAACAGGCCCGTAGTCCCACCCGCTTGGGCCAGCCTCAGAGCCTGCGACCCGCAAGCGCCGCCCGGCGAGCATGACCATGCTCCTGAGCTGGCCGCGGCGCGCGCAGTGAGCCGCAGGCGAGCGTAGGGGCTCGGCCGCCTAGGAAGGCCGCGGGCGTCCGAAGAAGCCGCCAACCCAGGTGCCGAAGGCGACCGCGGCCGTGACGGGCAGCAGCGCCAACTCGGTCTTGCGCACACCCAGCAGCGCGCGGCGCTTCCAC
>JAFDET010000034.1 GCA_019310195.1 Deltaproteobacteria bacterium | reverse complement strand
ACGTAGTCGTTGGCCACGACCTGGGGATCCTGGGGAAGCTCGCTCAGCTCGTTCACGACGGTGAAGATGAAGTCGCCGCGGTGCTCGCGCAGGGTCCGCATCCAGGCGTCCCGCGGACGGCTCGCAAAGATCTCGTCCAGCTGCGCAACGCAGGCCTCGCGGTTCGCGGCCCGCGCCGCCAAGTCGACGAAGCGGGCGTCCTCGGCCAGCTCGGGCCGCCCCAGCGCGTCGCAGAAATCCGCCCAGTAGCGATCCGGCTGCAGCATGGCCAGCGCCAGCCAGCGATCGTCTGCGCAGCGGTAGTGGTTCCAGAGCGGGTTGCCCGCGGCGCTGCGCGGCTGCCGGGGGATCGCAAACCCCATCATCAGCAGCGAGGAGACCGAGAGGCCCTGGAGCATCATCATGCTGCCCAGATGGGAGACGTCGACCTCCTGCCCCACACCGTGGCGCTCGCGGGCCAAGAGCGCCGCCAGCACGCCGTAGGCCAGCATGATGGCGCCCATCTGGTCGGCGATTCCACCGGCGATCGCCAGGGGCGGATGCTCCGGCTCTCCGGCCGCCAGCATGATGCCGGAGCGCGCCAGGCCCAGGTAGTCGAAGGAGGGCTCCCCGCTCTCGGGGCCCTCGGGGCCGTAGCCCGAGGCGCTGGCGTAGATGAGGCGGGGATTCCGCTCGTGCAGGGATTCGTAGTCCAGGCCCAGCCGCCCGGCGACGCCTTGGCGGAAGTTCTGCACGAAGACGTCGGACTGCTCGGCCAGCGCGTAGACGATCTCGCGCGCCTCGGCCTTCTTCAGGTCCAGGGTCAGGCTCTTCTTGTTGCGGTTGTTGGCCTCGAAATAAAAGTTGGGCCGATCCGAAAGGTCGACGCCGCTCATGCGCAGGATCCCCCGGCCGGGGTCCCCACTCTTGCGGTCCTCGATCTTGATGACGTCCGCACCCAGGTCGGCCAGCATGGCCGAGGCCACGGGGCCCTGCTGCCAGATCGTCCAGTCGATCACACGGATTCCGTCGAGGGGCATGGGCATGGGAACGTCTCCTCCGACTTCGGGCCGGATGGCGTCATCATGCGCGAGCGTTCCCGCAGACACAAGCGAAGCGCCAGGTCGGAGCTCCTCGGGTATCGTGGACGGCCTGGACGGAGGACTCTTGGACGCGCCCACCATCGAGCTGATCCAGTTTCGCTACTCCCACTTCAACGAGAAGGCGCGCTGGGGACTGGACTGGAAGGGCGTGCCCCACACCCGGCGCAGCCTGCTGCCGGGCCCCCACATGCCCACCATTCGAAGGCTGACGGGCCAGACCGGGACGCCCGTGGTGCGTTTCGGGCAGCGGTTCGTCCATGGCTCGGCCCGGATCCTGGAGCAGCTGGAGACGCGCTACCCCGACCCTCCGCTGCTGCCTCGCGACCCCGCCCAGCGGCGCCGCGCCCTGGAGATCCAGGCGCACTTCGACGACGTGGTGGGTCCGGCCGTGCGTTGCGCGCTCTTCTCGGAGCTGCTGGACGAGCCCGACTACGTGTGCGGGATGTTCGCGTCGGGCAAGCCGCGGCTGACGCGGGCGCTCTACCGCGCGACCTTCCCAGTGGTAAAACCGTTGATGAAGAAGGGCAACGGCGTCACCAGCCGGGCCGCCATCGACGCGGCCTTCGAGGCCACGAACGCGGCGCTGGACTTCGTGGCCGCGAACGCGGGAGATCGGAGCTACCTGGCCGGGCCGGCCTTCAGCGTGGCGGACCTCGCCGCGGCGTCCCTGCTGGCGATCTGCACCAACCCGGACCATCCGGACATGAAGCGGCCGGAGCCCATGCCGGCGTCGATGCAGGCCTGGCTGGCCCGCTGGGCCGATCACCCCGGCACGGCCTGGGTGCGCGAGATCTACGCGCGACACAGAGGGGCTCCGGGAGCTACGCCCCCAGCCTGAGTCGGCGGTCTTCGCCGCGCCCCAGATCCTTCGCCGCCACGTCGATCAGGTGGCTCGGCAGGCGAAGCGCCTCTCCGATCATGCGCAGGCTGGCCAGCTCATTGGGGTGCACGTGCCCATCCACGACCGCGATGATCCCGATCTCCTGCAGGAGCTTCATGCACCCGGCGCGATCCAGGTCGTCCGCGATGCCGGCGCCCAGTGCGAAGATCTCACGGCAGTAGGCCTCGTAGCCCGCCTCCCCGGCGAAGGCGCGCGCGCGCTCGGCCAGGTCGCGTCCCACCAGCTGGGTGAGCCAGTGGTACTCCACGGTTCCCACGTGGTCGTCCGAGGCCGCCAGCAGGAAGCCGGCCAGGGACAGGAAGCCCATCACCTCCTCGGCGTAGTCCAGGGAGTCGATGTGGCTCGGGTCCGCATCCATCTGTGTGAGCTCTGCGTGGCACGCCTCATCGGCGCCCTCCATCGAGAGCCGGGGCGGAGCCTCACCTGCGCCGAAGAGCTCGACGAAGTAGTCCGACTCGGCGAAGGCGTGCGCGCAACGTACGCGGATGGGAAGCAGGGGGTGGGTCTCGTCCATGCCCTCCCCGGCGATCCGATGCTTGGCCCAGTCGTCCATCTGGTCGTCGAAGTCCTCGCCCGTCCCCAGATACTGGCCCGGCAGGCCTGAAGCCAGCTTGAGGAAGGAACGTGTGGCAATGCTGGGATCCTGGCAGCAGATGAGCCCGTACCGGTCGGCCGAGATCTCCGCGGCGCGCATCCAGCACAGGAGCTTCATCACCTCGTCGAATCCCAGGCGCAGCGAGTCGTCGCTGGGGTTCAGAAGCGCGGAGCCCGGCAGACGGTGGTGCCCCAGAATCCCGTGGCCCAGCTCGTGGCCCATCAGGAACAGGAGCTCCGCACGGCTGAAGAGATCCACCGCGGCCGAGGTCACCACGACCAGAAGGCCCTTTCCGTCGGGAAGCGGCATGCAGAAGGCGTTGATCACCGGAGACGGCGTCACGTAGAGCTCTACGGCCTGCTCCAACCGCAGGAGCTTCCGCACCGCCTCGAGGACCTTGTGGAGGTAGGGCGAGACGCTGGGGGTGATGCGCAGGCTGGCGGCCAGCTGCCGTCGCTTCTCCGCCAGCAGGACCTGCCCCGAGCCGCCTTCCACCTGCTCCATGGCGGTGCGCACCACGTGGGTATCCACCAGTTGCTGGAACAGGGCATGGTCCCGCTCCAGGCGGATCCAGCCGGGCTCCGGAGAACGCACCGGCATCCGCAGCTTCAGGGATTGCTCGCTCACGGGGGAACCTCCGGCGCGCAGCCAGGCGCTCGGAGTCTGATCGGCGGGACGGAGGGGCGGCTTTTGCCCGCGAATCCTCTCGGACTTCCTAGACGGGCCAGGCGCCCAGCAGCAGGACGGAGGTCAGCAGACCGACGGCGTAGACCGGGAAGCCGATGGCGCAGACGGCGATCGCGCGCCAGGTGCCCGTGTAGTCGAGCGCCTGGCGGACGGCCACCACCATGGAGATCAGCATCCACACCGTGCAGATCGCGAAGATCGGGCCGGCCAGGACCGGGATCAGCATGAAGATGCGCAGCATTCCCGGTGCGCTGGAGAAACCGATGGTTCGCAACAGCTCACCGTGGTCCGCCACCGTGTCGGCGGTGGGAAGCCAGCGCGTCCCGATGAAGTAGGTGACGAAGGCCCAGATGTACCAGAGCACCACCGCATGCACGGTGCTCCACAGTACCCCGGTCCAGCCATGATTCTCGATTCCGCCCAGGCCGAGCCCAAGCGCCGAGAGCAGGACCACCGCGAACGCCTGGGGGGTGGCGCTGGTATCGGCTTCGACCTCTTCGTAGGTGTCGACGTGGAGGAACGCTGCGCGGTACATGCGACGAGCAAAATCGGCCATGGAAATCTTTCCTGCGTCCTCAGTGACGCCACGTGCCGTCGGAGTTGACCCAACGGCGCGCGTTCTGCAGGCTTTTGGGAACGTTCTTTCGCGTGGCATAGTCCTGAAGGAAGCCCGGAAGCGAACCCACGTCCACGCGGGTTCCGAACTTCACCAGCGTGTGGCTCTCGTCGATAGCGTAGAGCTCCCAGTATCCGCTCACTTCTTTGAGGTCGTTCTCACGGCTGGTGTCCAGATCCCAGGACACGCGGTGCGCGTCGAAGTCCACGCGGTAGCGGAGGTGGTAGACGATGTTGGTGAACATGATCCTCAGCCGCTGCCGCTCCAGCGTGCCGTCCTCGTAGGTTTCCAGCGTATCGTTGGCCTTGAGCTCGGGCCGGAACTCCACCTGACGCCCGGTCTGGCTGATGAGGCGCATGGAGCGGTCCAGGGGCGCCTCGAAGATCACCAGCGCCGTAACGAAGGTCGCGTCCGCGTCGTCCTCGGTCATCACCCAGCTCTTGGACTCGAGCTCGTCCAGAACGTCCTGAGGCTGCTCCGCCAGGATGCTCCGGGCGGTGACCACCGTACCGGCGGCCGACTGCGCCGACGCGGGTCCGGCGACTGCCAGGCATCCCAGCAGCGCCGCGGCAAAGCATCGAGCGTGTCGAGCCACCCGCATGCGGGAGACCTCCGGACTGCCCATGGTACCCTACGGCGCCTCCAGAACGGACGGACTCTACGTCAGGCTTGCCCCGCCTTCACCGCCGACCTCAGGGCCGTGGCCACGCGGGCCCGGGAGCGGCGCGGCCCGCAGGGCCTGCACTAGGATAGGGACTGGCCCCGAGGAGTCCCCCCATGAGCAACACGGCGCCCCCCTTCGGCTGCAACATCGTCCATCCGGAGCTCTATGCCAGCCGGGGCTACCCCCACGAGATCTGGACGTGGATGCGCGCAAACGACCCCGTCTACTGGTGGGAAGAGACCGACGGCCCGCCCTTCTGGGCGATCACCAAGCACGCCGACATCATCGAACTCTCCAAGCAGCCGAACAAGTTCCACAGCGGGCCGCGCCTCACCATCAGTCCCGAGCCCGAGCAGCGCATGGATGAGTTTCCCCCGACGCTGATCCAGATGGATCCGCCCCTGCACGGAATCTACCGGAAGATGGTCAACAAGCGCTTCACGCCGCGGGCGCTGCGGCGGATCCACGAGGACATCGAGCGCATCGGCAAGGAGATCGTCGAAAGCCTGGGCCGCGAGGTTGCCGACGAGATGGCCGAGCGCGGCGAGTGCGACTTCGTCGAACAGGTCTCGGCGCCCCTGCCCATCGCGGTGATCGCCTGGCTTCTGGGGGTACCGCGCTCCGACTGGCGGCTGCTCTTCGACTGGACCAACCAGATCATCGGAGCCGCCGACCCGGCCTTCCAACACGAGGGCAAGACGCCCCAGGAAACCGCCCGCGCCGGCATCATCGATCTGTTCACCTACTTCACCCAGCTGGTGGAGGAGAAGCGCCAGAAGCCCGCGGACGACCTGGTCACCCTGTTCACGCAGATCGAGCTGGACGGCAAGCCGCTGGAGCCGATGGACGTCCTGGCCTGGTGTCTGATCATCGTCATCGCCGGCAACGAGACCACGCGCAACGGAACCAGCGGCGGGATGCTCGCCTTCGTCGAGAATCCGGAGCAGCTTCGCAAGCTCCAGGCGAACCCCGAGCTGTTGGCGTCGGCGGTGGAGGAAGTGGTCCGTTGGAGCACGCCGATCATCCACTTCGCCCGCACGGCCCAGTGCGACTACGAACTACGCGGAAAGAAGATCCGCGAGGGCGACGCCCTGTCGCTCTTCTATCCCTCGGCCAACCGAGACGAGGAGGTATTCGACACCCCCTTCGAGTTCCGCATCGACCGTGCCCCGAACCGCCACCTCGGTTTCGGGATCGGCGAGCACTTCTGCCTGGGCTCGCACCTGGCCCGGCTGGAGATGGCCGTCGCCTACAAGCACTTCCTTCCCCGGCTCGAGAACATCGAGCTGGCGGGGCCCGTCGAGCGCCTGCAGTCGAGCCTGGTGGGTGGGGTGAAGCGGCTCCCCATCCGCTACAAGCTGCGCTCCGCGACCTGACGCCGTGTTCTGGCTGGCCGCATCACTCGCGATCCGCCTGACCGCGTTCGGCTGGTCGCTCTGGATCGCGCTACGGCGACGGGACTGGCGCCTGGGACTGTTGTCGACCCTGCTGGGCGTGGCCACGCTCCGCCTGCTGGCCATTTCCTGGTCCAGCGGCTTCACGCCTCGCGCCGATTCCATCGAAGCGACCGGAGCGCTGGTCAGCATCCTCGCCCTGGGCGCGGTGTTCTTGATGGACCGGATCTACACCGGGGAGCGGAGCACGCAGGCAGCGCTGAGCCGGAGCGACGAGGCGCTGGAGCGCCTCTCCGACCTCTACGCGCTGGTGGCCGAGCACAGCCGGGACATCATCTGGACGCTGAACGGGGATGGCTCGATCGGCTACGTCAGTCCGGCCGTGGAGCGCATCCTGGGATTCACGCCCGAGGAGCAGCGGAAGAGGCTGCCCGAAGAGATGATGACCCCCGCCTCGCTCGAGCTGGCCACGCGGCACTTCCAGCGCGCGACGGACGAGGGCATCAACGAGTATCGCTACGAGGCCGAGTACCACACCCAGGACGGCGGAACCGTGTGGTGCGAGGTCAGCGCCGTCGTCGTACGCGACGCCGAAGGGCGCATTCAACGGGTGATCGGCGCGACGCGCGACATCAGCGAGCGCAGGGAATCCGACGCGCACCGCGAGCAGCTGCAGAGCGAGCTCCTCCAGGCCCAGAAGATGGAAGCCGTCGGGCAGCTCGCCGGCGGCATCGCCCACGATTTCAACAACCACCTGACCGTGATTCTGGGCTACGCGGACCAGCTCGCAGAGGAGCTGCGCGACCAGCCCTTCGCCCGCTCCATGGTGGAGGACATGGCCGAGGCGGCCGAGCGCTCGGCGGCGCTGACGCGCAAGCTTCTGGCCTTCAGCCGGCGCCAGGTGGTGCAGCCGCGAATCATCGACGTGAACCGCCTGATCCGTGAACTGGATCCCATGCTGCGGCGGCTGATCGGGGAGGAGATCGACATGCGCCTGGACCTGGCCCGGGATCTGGGCCGGGTGCTGGCGGATCCGGCCCAGCTGGAACAGGTGGTCGTAAACCTGGCCGTGAACGCGCGGGATGCCATGCCCCGGGGCGGGACGATCACCATCGCCTCCCGCCCAACTGCGCTGCCCGACGAGCCCGGCCGGGCCGGCGCAGCCAGCGTCGACGGCGTGGCGATCGAGGTCACCGACACCGGCATCGGCATGGACGAGGCGACCCTGGCCCGCGTCTTCGAGCCCTTCTTCACCACGAAGCCCGAGGGCCGCGGAACGGGTCTGGGCCTGTCGACGGTGTACGGAATCAGCCGACAGCTGGGCGGCGAGGTGTCGGCCCTCAGCCGCCCGGGCCACGGCTCCTGCTTCCAGCTGCGGCTTCCCCGGGCCGAAGGCGAAGAGGACGTCTCGGACCCCGCCGCCGCGGAGAGCGCCCTGACCGGCTCGGAGACGGTCCTGGTGGTGGATGACTCCGAGCCGGTGCGACGCTTCGTGCACAAGGCCCTCGAGAGCCGCGGCTACCGGGTGCTGGAGGCCGCCGACGGGCACGAGGCGCTGGGTGTCGTCGATACCCAGCCCCGCATCGAGCTGGTGATCGCCGACGTCGTGATGCCGCGCCTGGGCGGTGTGGAGCTGGCACGAGAGCTGGCCGGCCGCCCCGACGCACCGGTGGTGCTGCTGATGTCCGGCTACGCGGAGGCGGCAGTGGACGGCAGCACGGAGTTTCCCGGCGCAGCCGGATTCCTCCAGAAGCCCTTCGGCGCCCACGAGCTGCTGGGCGCGGCGCGCGACGCCCTGGACCAGGACGCCTGACACCCAGGAGCCTGGACCGTGACGGAGCGGCCATCGTGATGCAGACTCATTCCATGGCCATGCGCATCCTGACCGGCGTCCTGATGACCGACGAGAACGCCGGCGAAGCGGTCGTCACGTTCAACCCGCACGCCGTGCAGGGCCATGCGCGCGGCGTGGGGCTGGCGCAGGTGGGTCCGGAACGCGACTACCTGGAGGCGCCGGCGCGCCTGGTGGCGCTGCGAGAGGTCTCCGTGGACGCCCAGGGAAATGCGCGCATCGACGAGAAGCAGGCTTCGGAATCGATGGTCAAGATCTCCTGGAGCGGGGTCAACGAGATCTCGTACCTGGTCATCGGGGAGGTCGCGGATTCCGACGCCTGAGCGACGCACGATCCGCGTGCTGGAATCGCGGATCGAGCACGATGCGGCCCTGGATACAGCCGTGTCGGGGGCGCTTCTGCGCCGGGTCGCAGAGGGACGGGCTCCCGAAACGCTGCGCCTGCACGCCACCGACGAGATCCTGGCCTTCTCGGTGCTGGACCGCACGCGAGCCGGCTTTCCCCGCGCCGTAGAAGCCGCGCGCGCAGCCGGCTTCGAACCGATCGTGCGGCTGGCCGGCGGACGCGCCGCCCTCTTCCACGACGCCACTCTCGCCTTCGCCTGGAGCCGCCCACTGCCCGAGCCGCGGGCGGGCATCCACGAGCGCTTCCGCGAGATGGCCGAGATCCTGCGCGGCGCCCTGCGGTCGCTGGGTGCCGATGCCGAGATCGGCCAGCTTCCCGGAGAGTACTGCCCCGGCGACTACAGCATCCACGCGGGCGGGCGGGTCAAGCTGGCCGGCATCGGGCAGCGGGTGATCCGCGGCGCCGCCCACCTGGGCGGCGTGATCGTGGCCGGCAAGGCCTCGCGCATGCGCGAGGGCCTGGGGCCCGTCTACGAGGCCCTGGACTACCCCCTGGACCCGGCGACCGTGGGCAGCCTGGAGGACGAAATCGGCGGCATCTCCCTGGAGAAGGTGGCCGGCGCCTTGCGCGACGAGCTGACCGGGCGCTTCGAGCTGCAGCCCGGCGAGATCGAGCCCGGCGACCTGGCCCTGGCGAGAGAGCTCGCCCCCGGTCACGCGGTTTGCTGACGGAGCTGGGCCGAGTAGAGTGAGGCCATGGGTCGGCTTTGCACGCTCGGCAGCCTTGGAATCGCCGCACTGCTATGGGGAGCACCCGCCGCCTCGGCGACCCCCGACGCCGAGGTGAAGGACTGCATCGAGCGCAACATGCCCGAGCCCGAAAACGTCCGCGCCGTTCGGATCACCCGGCGCGACCCGCGAGCCGGCTCGAAGCGGATCATCATCCTCAAGCTGTACGGCCAACGCGCACCCGACGGCGGCCGAGAGCTGCTGGTGCGCTTCCTCAAGCCCGACGACATCCGCGGCGCCTCGATCCTGCTGCTGGAGCGCGAGGGCGGCACCGAGGTCTACATGGCATCCCCCGAGCTCCCCAAGCCCCAGCGCATCCGCAGCGCCGACCGCGCCGGCCTGCTCTTCGGAACCGACGTCTCCTTCGAAGACCTGGAGTGGCTGGAGGGATTCCGGATCGGGTCCGCATTGGACCGCAAACCCGACTCCAAGGAGGGCCTGCACGACGTCTACGTGGTGGAAACGCGGCCGGACGACTCGACCTACTCGCGCGTGATCTCCTACGTGGACAAGGAGACCTGCCTGCCGTTGCGGATGGACCTCTTCGGAGCCAACGGCCGCCTGCGCAAGGAGGTCACCACGGACCGGCGCGCCCACGTGCGCCACGGTGAAGCGTGGGTGGCCCACGACCTGCTGGTGCGTGATGTCCGCGACCTGACGAGCACCCACTTCATGACCGACACCCACCAGCAGAACGTGCTGCTCCCGGACGGCCTCTTCAGTGCGGAGGGCATGGCACGCGCCGTCCGCGAGGACCCGGTGGTGCGGACCGGCGCGGGGCCCTAGCCCGCGCTGCGGCGGCCGAGCTACCCTGGGGCGCGCGCCCCAGGAGCCGAGGACCCATGCCGGCCGATTTCGATCCGCTCTCTGCACGCTGGCGAACGGACCCCTACCCCGCCTACCGGGAGCTCCGGGACACGGCGCCGGTGCACCGCGCGCCGACTTCCGGGGTCTACTGCGTCTCCCGGCACGCCGACGTCGTCCAGGTCTTGAGCACGCCGGAGATCTTCTCCTCCCGGGCCATGTTCACCATGTTGATGAACGGGGGCCGGGAGAAGGGCCCTCCCCTGTCCCTGGAGCTGCTGCGTTTCGTGGTGCGCTACGCGCTCCACACCGGGATGAACCCCTTCGCCTTTCCCAAGGCGCGGAATCTGATCGCCGAAGATCCCCCGGTCCACGGACCGCTTCGCAACGCGGTGAATCGCGGCTTCACGCCCAGGCGCATCGCCGACTGGGAACCGAGGATCCGCGAGCTGGTGGCGGAGTACATGGCCCGGATACGCACGTCGCAGCGCTTCGACCTGGTGGAGGAGCTGGCGGTCCCCCTGCCGGTGACGGTCATCGCCGAGATGCTGGGGGTCGAGCCGGAGCGCCGAAAGGACTTCAAGCGCTGGAGCGACACCATCATCTACGCGATCAGCGGACCGGGCCGCGGGACGCCTCTGCTGCGCGCGTTCCAGGACGTGTTCATCGAGTTCAACACCTACCTGAAGAAGATCATCCGGCAGCGCCGGCGGGACCCGGCCGACGACCTGGTCAGCGCGATTCTCGCCCACGAGCCCGGCGGCACCGCGCTGTCGGACACGGACGTGATGTTCTTCGTACAGCTCCTGATGATCGCCGGCAACGAGACCACGACGAACCTGCTGGGGAATGCCGTCCACATGCTCCTGGACCATCCCGACCAGCTGGAGCGCGTGCAGGCGGACCTCTCGCGGGTACCGGACCTGGTCGAGGAGGCGGTGCGCTTCGACTCACCGATCCAGCTGGTGTTCCGGCTGGCCACGCGCGACACGGAGTTGGCCGGGATCCAGATCCCGCAGGGCGCAATCGTGGCGCCCCTGCTGGGGTCGGCAAACCGCGACGAGCGCCGCTTCGCCGACGCCGATCGCTGCGACATCGGACGCGACACCCGCGGACACGTAGGCTTCGGCTTCGGCAACCACTTCTGCCTGGGCGCTTCCCTGGCGCGGCTGGAGGCGCGGGTGGCGCTGGAGGCGCTCGTGCCGGAGCTCGCCGACCTGGAGCGAAGCGGAGACGCGCGCGAGCTGGTGGACTCGTTCGTGGTGCGCGGTCCCACCCACCTCGAGCTGCGCAGGGCGGCGTAGGGAACGAATCCCGGACGCGTGCGGGCCGATTCGGAGCGCCGGGTGTAAGGAGTTCATGATGGGTGGACTGGAGCCCTTCGACAGCTGGGGAGACCCGAGCTGGCAGACGCCGGAGCGGACCGGCGCGGGCCGGCTGCCGGCGCGGAGCCCGCTGGTCCCCTTCCCCGATCTGGCCGACGCCCTGGGCGCCGAGCGCAAGGACTCGCCCTGGTTCCTGTCGCTGGACGGAGCCTGGCGCTTCCGTCTGGTGGATCGCCCGACCGCCGTTCCCGACGGCTTCACGCGCGCCGACTCCGACGACGAGAGCTGGGATACCGTCGAGGTGCCCGGCAACTGGACCGTTCAGGGACACGACCGGCCCCACTACACGAACGTGCAGATGCCCTTCTCCGAGCGGCCGCCGCGGGTGCCCGAGGCAAACCCCACCGGCCTCTTCCGGCGCCGCTTCACGCTACCCGACGGCTGGGACGGGCGCCGCGTGGTGCTCCACTTCGGCGGTGCGGAGAGCGTCCTCTACGTCTGGGTCAACGGCGTCGCGGTGGGCTACAGCAAGGACTCGCGCCTTCCGGCGGAGTTCGACGTCACCGCCCACGTGCGTTCGGGCGAGAACGTGGTGGCGGCTGCGGTGGTGCGCTGGTCCGACGCCAGCTTCGTGGAGGACCAGGACCATTGGTGGATGGCCGGGCTGCACCGCGAGGTCTACCTCTACTCCACGGACTGCGTTCACCTGGCCGATGTCCACGCCCGCGGCGATCTGGACGAGGCAATGCAGGACGGAACCCTCTTCGTACGCGTCGCCCTGGGCTTCGACGCCGCCCCCCCCGACGACTGGACGGTGGAGGCGCGGCTCTTCGACCCACGCGGCCGCGAAGTCCTGCGCGAGCCGCTCTGCGGCTCGATCGCGTTCCGCGGCAATCCCTACGTCTTCGCCGGCGATCACGTGGACCTGATGGCGGCGATCCGCCGGCCCCGGGCCTGGACCGCCGAGACACCCGACCTGTACACCCTGGGCGTCGCGCTCCGCGACCCCGCGGGCACGGTGCGTGAAGCCGTCTCCTGCCGGATCGGGTTCCGCCGCGTCGAAGTCCGAGACCGGGCGCTTCTGGTGAACGGGGTGGCCGTCACCCTGCGCGGCATCAATCGCCACGACCACGACGACGTGCGCGGCAAGGCCGTGACCCGCGAGTCCATGCGGCGGGATGCGCTGCTGATGAAGGCCTTCCACTTCAACGCGGTGCGCACGGCCCACTACCCCAACGACCCCTACTGGTACGAGCTGTGTGACGAGCTGGGCCTGTACGTGGTGGACGAAGCGAACATCGAAAGCCACGCCTACATGAAGAGCCTGGCCTGGGACCCGCGTTATGCACCGGCCTTCCTGGACCGGGGCATGCGCATGGTGATGCGAGACAAGAATCACGCGAGCATCATCCTCTGGTCGCTCGGCAACGAATCCGGCTACGGCCCCATCCACGACGCCATGGCCGCCTGGATGCGGCGCTACGACCCGTCCCGCCCGATCCACTACGAGGGCGCGCTCGAGTGGAACCTGTACGGGGAGCACCCGGCGACGGACGTCCTCTGCCCCATGTATCCGCCGGTGGACGAAATCGTGCGTTGGGCGAAGTCGGGTCACGGCGAGCGCCCCCTGGTGATGTGCGAGTACGCCCACGCCATGGGCAACTCCTGTGGGAGCCTGTCCGACTACTGGGAGGCCATCGAAGCCCACCCGGGGCTGCAGGGCGGCTTCATCTGGGACTGGATGGACCAGGGGCTGCGCAGGACCGACGCCCAGGGAAGGAGCTGGTGGGCCTACGGCGGCGACTTCGGCGATTCGCCCCACGATGGCGACTTCTGCATCAACGGGATGATCTGGCCGGACCGCACGCCGCACCCGGCGATGTGGGAGCACAAGAAGCTGGCCCAGCCGGTCGGCGTGGAGCTCCGCAATGCCAGGGCCGGGCGGATCCGGGTTCGCAACCGCCTGGACTTTGCGCCGCTTCGCAACCTGCGCGGCCGCTTCGAGGTGCTGATCGACGGGCGGGCAGTGCAGCGCGGTAGCTTCCGCGTTCCCGGGGTTGCCGCAGGCGAGGCCGAAGACGTGGAGCTTCCGCTACGGCGCGTCCGGCTGGCGCCGGGCCAGGAGGCCTGGCTGCACGTGCGCCTCGAGTCCACGCGCGAGCTGCCGTGGGCGGCCCGAGGCTGCGAGGTGGCCTGGGAGGTGCTTCCGCTTCCCTGGAAGGCGCCGGCGCCGCGCCCCGCAAACGACTCCGGCACGCTCGAGCTCGATCAGGCGGGAGCCCGCGCGCGCATCCAAGGGGAGTCGCTGCGCGCGGAGATCGACACGGACAGCGGGCTGCTGACGTCCCTGCGCTGGCGCGGCGCGGAGCTGCTGGCCGCGGCGCCGCGGGGCAACCTCTGGCGAGCGCCCACCGACAACGACGGCATCCGCACCTGGAGCGTCCATCCGGGCAGGCCCTTGGGCAAGTGGCTCGAGTGGGGACTGGACGACGTGCGCAGCACGCTGGAGGACCTGAAGGTTCGCCGCTTGCGCGACGGCTGCGTACGCGCACGGATCGTCCACCGCCACCGGGGCGCCCACTCCCTGGCCGGTGTCGTGCAACGCCAGGAGCTGACGGTGCATCCGTGCGGCGAGGTGTGGCTCGACAACCGCTTCGTCGTGGACGCGGAGCTCGCCGACCTGCCCCGGCTGGGCCTGGTCCTGGAGCTGGTGCCCGGCCTGGAGCAGCTCTCCTGGCTGGGACGGGGCCCGCACGAAAGCTATTGGGACCGCAAGTCCGGCGCGCGCCTGGGCCTCCACGCCAGCCGCGTGGCCGACGAGTACGTGCCCTACATCGCGCCCCAGGAGCACGGCAACCACACGGACACGCGCTGGCTCACGCTTGCCGGCGATGCCCTGGGCCTGCTGGTGTCTGGAACCTCGCCCTTCGAGTTCTCGGCAAGCCACTTCCGCGCCCACGACCTGTACGCGGCGAAGCACACCTGCGACCTGGAGCCGCGGGCCGAGACGGTCCTCACCTTGGACGTGCACCAGCGCGGGCTGGGGACCGCGAGCTGCGGACCGGATACGCTCCCCCAGTACCGCCTGCGCGCCGGGCGCCACCGCCTGACCTTGTGCCTGCGTCCCTTCGACCCGCGCCGCGACGACGTCCACGCCCTGGCGCGGCGCGCCCCGCGCTGAGCGCAGCACGCTCCCTGCACACAGCGCCGCAGTGGCTACGCGGCGGGCTCGCCCAGCTCCTTGGCGAAGAGCTCGCGCACCTCGCGGGTGACGTCTTCGACGGGGCGGTCGCGGATGATCTCGTGGGGGATCTCATCCAGCACGCGGATCGTGATCGGATGCCGCCCCTGGAGAACGAAGCCGCGCTTGGGCAGCGCGTTGGCCGTCCCCTCCACCACGATGGGCAGGATGGGGACGCCGCCGCCCTGGGCCAGCGTGAAGGCGCCGTGCTTGAAGTCCTTGAGTCGCCCGTTGGCAGATCGCGTGCCCTCGGGAAACATCATGACCGAGCTCCCACTGTCCAGGGTCCGGGAGGCGGCGGACATCATCTCGCCGATGCTCTGCTTGTCGCCGCGCCTCAGCTCGATGTACTGATTGAGGCGCATGTTCCAGCCGACGCAGGGAATCCGGAAGTTCTCGATCTTCGACACCCACTTGAAGTGTACAAAGAGCCGGAACAGCACCAGGATGTCGAGCAGGCTCTGGTGGTTGGCCACCATCACGTAGGTCGCACCGGGTCGCACCTTCTCGCGACCCTCGACGCGTACCCGCCAGGCGGGATTGAACCAGCTGTAGAGCGATGCCCAGAAGCAGGTGAACTGGTGCTGCACCACCTTGCGCCGGTCGAAGGGCAGGGTCACGGCCCAGATCAGGACCGCCACCGGGAAGAGCAGGATCGAGCTGAGTGTCAGGAAGGCCCAGAACACCAGAGAGCCGAGGCGAAGAAGCATCCGGGAATTCTAGGCGGTCGCTCCCCGTTTCGTCGAGCCCGTCTACATCTCTTCCTTGAGCCGGATTTCGCCGAACAGATCCGGATGCTTGCCTACCTTGTCGGCGTAGAAGCCGCGGATCTCGTCCATGTCCTCGCGCAGGTCGCCCGACGGAAGCAGCGCCGGGCCGAAGCCGCCGCGGCGGTGGCGGTAGTCGAGGAAGCTCATGACGATGGGAACCTTCGCCTTGCGGGCAATGTGGTAGAAGCCGGACTTCCAGTGAGGCGTGTAGCCCCGCGTACCCTCGGTGGGAATCACCAGA
>JAFDET010000248.1 GCA_019310195.1 Deltaproteobacteria bacterium | reverse complement strand
ACCAGACCATCGCGGGCCTGTTCCTGGACGACGACTTCAGCCCCAACCCGGCCTTCCGCGCGACCCTGGGATTCAGCGACGACGGCAACAACCAGCCCTTCCTAGACATCTACCTCGCCCTGCCCGGCCCCGGCGTGCCCCCCGCGCTACGAACCTGGAAGGATTTCGACGACCCGACGCTGCCGATCTGCGAGGTGGGTGGCACGACTCTTCCCAACGTGGGGGCCGGCTGCGCCATCAACACGGATCCGAGCCTGGGCGGCGACCCGCGCGACCGCGAGGTGACGCCCATCAACAACTTCCTGCGCTCGCAGTACGAGACGAACAACGGCTTCGAGTGGTACTTCGCCGCCGGGCGCGTGAGCATGGACTTCCGCTTCTGCAACGACTCCAGCGCCCTGGGTGACGAGAGCCTGCTGGCCATCACCCAGAACGCCAACGTGGACATCCCCGTGCTGGGCATCGGCGGCAGCAATGGCCTGGCCTCGACGGTGTCGAGCTTCGACACCTACCTGGGCTCCATCGCCACCGCGGCGGCCGACACCCACGTCTGCATCCTGGACGGCTATGCCCACGTGGACCCGGTCGCCGCAGCCAACAACGAGAGCGTGGCGCTGATCCTGGACATGGTGGACGCGGTGGAGAACGACGCCCCGATCTCCACCGCGCTCACCTGCCTGGGGTCCCCGCCGCCGGCCCCCGCGCCCTAGCCCTCCAGCAGCGCCAGAAGGTCGTCGCGGGAGAGCGAGGCGGCACGGCCCGCTTCGCCCAGCGCGGCCTCGGCGAGGGCGCGCTTGCTCTCTTGCAGGACCAGGATGCGCTCCTCGACGGTGGCCTCGGCCACCAGGCGGTAGATCACCACCGGCTTGTCCTGGCCGATGCGGTGGGCGCGGTCGGCCGCCTGGTCCTCGACAGCCGGGTTCCACCACGGGTCGAGCAGCAGCACGCAATCGGCGGCGGTGAGGTTGAGGCCGATGCCGCCGGCGCGCAGCGAGACCAGCAGCACCGGCGGGCCGTCGTCGGACTGGAAGCGCTCCACCACGCCGGCCCGGTCGCGCGTCGAGCCGTCCAGACGCGTGAAGTCGATGCCGGCGGCGCGCAGGTGCGGCTCGGTCAGGTCCAGGAACGAGGTCCACTGGGAGAACACCAGGGACTTGTGACCCTCGGCGACGGACTGCTCCAGCTCTTCGAGCAGCAGCTCCAGCTTCGACGAGCCTTCGGCCTTCTGGCCGGGCACCAGCCCGGGATGACAGGACGCCTGGCGCAGGCGCAGCAGCGCCTCCAGCGCCTGCATCACGTTGCCACCGCCGCGCAGCCGCTCCACCACGGCGGGCACCGTCGCCGCGCGCACCGCGTCGTAGACGGCGCGCTCGGGCTCCGAGAGCGTGCAGTGCAGCACCACCTCCGTGCGCGGAGGCAGCTCGCGCGCCACCTCGCTCTTGCGGCGGCGCAGTACGAAGGGCCGGATCCGTTCGCGCAAGCGCGCGGCTACGCTGTCGTCCCCGTCGGCGATGGGCCGCGCGTAACGGGCGTCGAAGTCGCGGCGGCTTCCCAGCAGGCCGGGGTTGGCGAACTGGAGCTGGCTCCAGAGCTCGTCCAGGCGATTCTCCACGGGCGTTCCGGTAAGCACCAGGCGGAAGCCCGCACGCAGCGCGTGGGCCGCCTTCGCCACCTGGCTGTCCGGGTTCTTCACGTACTGACCCTCGTCCAGGATCGCCGTGTCCCAGCTCTCCGCGGTCAGCCGCTTCGCATCCAGGCGCAGGATGGCGTAGGTGGTGAGCACCACGTCGGCGTCGGCGGAGAGCTCGCGCTTGGCCCCGTGGTAGACGGAGGCGCGCAGCCCCGGCCGGAAGCGCGCGGTCTCGGCCACCCAGTTGTGCAGCACGCTGGTCGGGGCCACGACCAGCGTCCGCCCGCGCAACGCGCAGAGCGCTTGGAGCGTCTTGCCCAGCCCCATGTCGTCGGCCAGCAGGCCGCCGAGAGCGGCGTCGCGAAGGAACTGCAGCCAGCGCACGCCGTCGCGCTGGTAGTCGCGAAGCTCGGCCTCCAGGTCGTCGGGCAAGACGGCTTCGGGCAGTGCGTCGAAGTCCTCGGCCAACGCGCGCAGGCACGCGAAGTCCGCAGGCGGCGGCTCGCCCAGCGCTTCGGCCAGGCGCGCCAGGTCGGGCACCGCCGACATGGGCAGCTCGTCATTGGCGCCGCGCGCCGCCAGCAGGTCGGCGACGCGCTCACCCACCCGCTCCAGCCACGGCCCGGGCGGCTCGGCGAAGCCTCCTCCCTGCAGCGGAACCAGGGACTCGCCGCGACGCCAAGCGCGCAGCACGCGAGTCGGGTCGGCGCGGCGGGCCGGCACGCCGACGTCTGCATCGCCCGGCGAGAGGAACTCCAGCGACAGGCGTCTGCCCTCGATGGAGATCGTCGGCTCCAGCTGCGCCACACGGCGGAAGTCGGCGTGCGCATCGCCGGCCACGTCCAGATTGCTCCGCTCCAGGCGTTGCGCCATCGCCACCGCCTGTTCGCCGGAGAGCGCCACGCGACGGCCGGGCACCAGCTCGAGCTCGTTCTGCAGCCTGCGCACCAGGGCGCGCTCCGCCTCCAGATCGCGAAGCGGGATGGCTCCGCCCAGCGCCACCAGCCGACCCGCATCGATGCGCGCGGTGGGCGGATCCCCGTAGACCAGCGTGGGAAAGACGCTCAGGCTCTCGCCGTCGCGGCTCACCTCTACCCGCAGGCGCGGCGGCAGCCGGTCGGTGGTCTGGGGCAGCCGTTCGGTTCGCACCTCCACGTGGATGCGGCTTTGCAGCTCCGGCAGGGCGTCGCTCACCAGCTCAAGCGTGCGGTCGGGACCGTAGACGCGGCCGACCGGCAGCTCCTCGAGCTCGCGGCCGGTGAGGCGCGTCTCGCCCACCGGGTGAAGCGTGTCGCCCGACCGGATGGCGCCGTTGTGGAAGCTCTCGTCAACGCTGGGCACCGGCTCCACGAAGAGGCGGAAGCCTTCGCCGGCATCCTCCACGCGGCCTTCGATGCGCAGCGGCGTGCCGGATGCGCGCACCGGCTCGTTGTCGAGCCGCACATCGGGCGCCCGTTCCAGGGCCGAGAGCAGCGCCTTCAACACGCCGGGAGGCAGCACGCCGCGCAACCGGCTTCCCAAGGCGCTTTCGGCTTCGTGGTCCTCCGGCGCAGCACTGAAGGCCGGGCCCTCGACGCGCCCGGACGCCACGGCGGCCAGGGTGGAGGTCAGCACGTGGCTGCGCCCCTTGCTCTTCACCACCCGCTCCAGCGCCAGGCGACCCTGACTCCGCGTGAAGCGATAGGAGATGCGGCCCTCGTCGGCGACCTCGCTCTCGAACAGGTCGCGGCCCTCCTCGTGGGCCCGGCGCAGCGCGATCACGGCCGCGGCCACGTGGGCACACGGATCGTCGGGATTCCGGCAGTCGCACGACCAGTCGGCGTCTTTCGGGTAGAGCCTGACGCGCTGGACCCACAGCCCCTGACGTTGGGAGATGCGCAGGATCTGCTCGGACCCGTCGCGCGACTCGCCGCTCACGGCCCCGGCGCGGGCAAGCTGCACCCCTGCCGACCACGTTGCCCGCGTGGCTTCCTCGCGCACCCTTTCGAACAGCCCATCCATGTTTCAGCGCAACCCGTCGGCGTGCCGGCTCACCTTGGCCACCGCTTCCACGACCCGGTCGAGCTCCTCCGGCGATGCCAACAAGGTCGCATGATGCAGCCACACCGCTTCCTCGTAGGCCGCGCGGCGCGCCACCGGGAAGTCGAGTCGGCGCAGGGTTTCGGCTGCGCGAATGCCGTCCCCGTAGCGCTCACGCAGCATGGGCCATTGGGCGCTGCGCGCGTTCATCAGGGGGTGGTCGGGCAACGGCACGTAGAAGGGGCCATCGGCGTGCACGCCCTCGGCGGCCAGCGCCTGGAGAAAGCGGTCGCGCGGAATGCCCGCAAAGCCTTCGGCGTCGTAGCGCAGCACCCACTCGTAGGCGGCGCGGGTGGTGACGCGCTCGTCCAGGGGCAGGGGCTCGAGTCCGCCCACCTGGGCCAGCCCCTGGGTCAGGCGCGCGATGGCGGCGGCGCGCCGCTCGGTGCGCTCCGGGAGCCGGTCGAGCTGGGTCTCGAGCACGGCGGCCTGGAACTCGGTCATGCGCGCGTTGGTGCCGAAGAGCCACTCCTGCAGGTGGGCGTAGTCGCCCTCGTGGCGGCCGCAGTTCACCACCGAGTGGCAGCGCGCGGCCAGCTCGTCGTCACGGGTCAGGATCGCGCCGCCCTCGCCCGCCGTGACGAGCTTGCTGGTCTGGAAGCTGAAGGATCCCAGATCGCCCCACGAGCCCACGCCGCGCTCGCGCCAGCGCGCGCCGTGCATGTGCGCGCAGTCCTCGACCACCCGCAGGTTGTGGCGCCGCGCGATCTCCAGCAGCCGATCCAGGTCCGCGACGGACGCGCCCAGATGGACCGGCACCAGGGCGCGCGTACGCGGCGTGATGGCGGCCTCTACGGCGTCGGGATCGATGCAGAAGGTGCGCGGCTCGGAGTCCACGAACACGGGAACCGCGTTGGTGCGGACGGCGCACGCGGCGGTCGCGATCCACGTGTAGGCGGGAACGATCACCTCGTCGCCGGCCTCGAGGCCCAGGGCGGTGAGCGCCACTTCCAGGGTCACCGAGCCGTTGGTCGCGCAGATGCCGTGGCGCGCGTCGTGGAACGCCGCGAAGCGCGCGGCGAAGGCGGCGGCCCGCGGGCCCGGCGACGGGTAGCCGCCCCACTGGCCCTCCTCCAGCGCCTCCAGCAGCGCCCGGCGCTCCGCCTCTCCGGGCTCAGGCCAGAGCGCCGCGGGCGCTCGCTCGCAGACAGGCGCACCACCCAACAACGCGAGCTTCTCC
>JAFDET010000421.1 GCA_019310195.1 Deltaproteobacteria bacterium | reverse complement strand
CTAGGGGCCTTCCCTCTAATCCGAGTCCCGGCGCCGGATCTCGCCGGTCATGGGCACGAAGCGCACCGGAAAGACCCTGCGGCGCAGCACACCATCCGCAGTGCGGGTGTGCACCTCGAGTTGCTGGAAGGCGTCGCCCACCGGGATCACCAGGCGCCCGCCCTCGGCCAGCTGCTCCAGCAGCAGCGGGGGCACGCGCGGCGCGGCGGCGGTAACCACGATCGCGTCGAACGGCGCGGCGTCCGGCCAGCCGGCGTAGCCGTCACCCGCACGCACGTGGATCCTCGCGTAGCCCAGCCGCTTCAGGGTGGCGGCGGCGCGCAGGGCCAGAGGCTCGAGGATCTCGATGCTGTAGACCTCGGCCGCCAGCTCGCCCAGGACCGCCGCTCCGTAGCCGGAGCCGGTGCCCACCTCGAGGACGCGGTCGCCCGGATCCACCTCGGCCAGCTCGGCCATGATGGCCACGATGAAGGGCTGGCTGATGGTCTGATCGTGGCCGATGGGAAGCGGATGGTCGGCGTAGGCCTGGGGCGCCTGGGCGCGCGGAACGAAGGCGTGCCGGGGAACGCGGCGCATGGCTTCGAGCACGCGGGGATCCTCGACACCGCGGGCCTCGATCTGCTGGGTCACCATGCGCTCGCGCTCGGCGCTGCGATCGACCTCGCTGCCGGGCGGACCGGCCGCGCCCTGCGCGGGGTCTGTGGGCTCGGCGCCGCACGAAGCCCCGGCCAGGACCAGGGCCAGGGCCAACGCCGTCGCGGAGAAGGGGGCGATCCTCACGCGCACAAGCCTAGAGCAGACCGCGGGAGCGCGGGTCAGGAGCCGGTGACGGACTGGTGGCCCGCCCAGGCCTGCATCACCCGGCGCGCGTAGCCGGCCGGCACGTTCTGCCCCGACCCCAAGCGGCGGCGCACCCGGGTGGGGCCCTGGTTGTAGGCGGAGAGTGCGGTGGGCAGGCTGTCGAAGCGCTCGCGCAGCCGCGCCAGGTAGGCGATCCCGATGCGCACGTTGTCGATCGGGTCGTAGAGCGTGTCCACGCCGCGCCAGGGAATGCCCAGACGGCGCGCCCAGGCGAGCCCGGTGCGCGGCTGGATCTGCATCAGCCCGTAGGCGTTCGCGTTGGAGACCGCCCGCGTGTCGAAGCGGCTCTCCACCTGGATCACCGCCAGCACGAGCGAGGGCTCCAGGCCGTTGGCGACGCACTCGCGAACCAACGACCTGGTTCTGCGGGGCCTTCCCCGCTGCCGGGTTGAGCAAACCCAGCAGCAGCAGGGCTGCCAGAGTGGACTTGAGCATGGATCCGGGTCAGGCGACGCGGCGGCGGACCCGGACCTGCTCGACCTTGGCGAGCTTGCGGCTCAGGGTCTTCACCTTGCGGTCCACCTTGGCCACGTCGGACTTGGTCGCCAGCGGCAACGGGCTCAGCACGGCGTCGAACGTCTTGCCGATCTGGCCGACGACGCGGTCCCGCAGGCGAGTGGCGTCCTGGCTCAGCCGGCGTACGCGGCGATCCAGATCCTTCTCGAGCCGACGGCGCTCGCGCTCGGCCCGCTTCAGGGCCTTGCGGCCGTCGCGGCGCAGGCGACGCACCGTGCGCTCCGCGCTGTCGAGTCCTTCCTGGACGAAGTCGGGGGTCTCCATCTCGCTGGCTCCTTCTGAGGGGTCTCGCGGCCGGGTTGGATCGGCGCGAACGGCGGAAATGTAGACGCGGTGCGTCATACGTCAAGGGCCGCCCTTTTTGGCGATAAAACCGTGCAATATCAACTAGTTATAAAATAAAACGCGTCCTCACGCGGCCGCAACAACGCACCGCGCCAAAGCTGGCCGTGGCAGACCGCCCCGCCTAGGATGGGTCGACGCAGAGGAGGCGCGGCGATGCACGACCTGGTGATCCGAGGCGGAACGATCGTGGACGGCAGCGGCGGTCCGGCCCGCAGCGGGGACGTGGCCATCGACGGCGACCGCGTGACCCAGGCCGAGGGCAGCGCCGGCGCCGCACGCCGCGAGATCGACGCCGACGGGCTGCTGGTCACGCCGGGCTGGGTCGACATCCACACCCACTACGACGGGCAGGTG
>JAFDET010000033.1 GCA_019310195.1 Deltaproteobacteria bacterium | reverse complement strand
CGCGCGACCCCCTGAAACCCAGGAGCGAGGACATCGCCGGAGGGGACACGGCCAGGCCCCCGACACCCACCGACGGAGCCAGCCGGATTGGCGGAAGCCGGCCTGGGCTCGTGCCTTGGGCTCAGTGGCCGCGGGAGAGTTCGGCGACGGAGGTCATGCGGCGGCGGTTGGCGTCGTCTCGCGGGGCTGAGATGATGTCGTAGGACTCGCGGCGCCAGCCGGTTCCGCCGTCCGCGGTGCCGTAGAAGCTGGCGGCAACCGGATCGAACACGTACGCCTTGCGCCCGTCGGGCCAGGTCCGGTACTCGGGGCGATCGCCGCTGAAGCGGTGCGCCAGGATCCCCACGTCCACCAGCAGGCCGTTGCGGCGCCGCGAGATGAAGTAGAGGGGCTGCTGGGTCTGATGGTCGATGTAGAGGATCACCTGGCCCACGTTCTCCTCGGAGCGCCGGGCGACGCCCTGGATCACCACAGCGCGCCGCACGTCCCAGGTGTCGTTGGCCAGCGACAGCCCCGAGGGCCCGTAGTTGCGGTCCGGGGCCTCGGGCCAGCCCAGGTAGCTGCCGTTGAGGGGCGCGATCACGTCGCGCTCGCCCATGTAGGTCCAGTCGTAGGCGTTGGGGCGGAGGGAGAGGCCCACGAAGCCGCGCCGCAGGTGCGCGGTGGCGATGACCGGCACGGCTCCGGTGGGGCTGATGGTGCTCAGGCCCAGGTAGCCTTCGCCGGTGGCGATGGGCACCGGCCCGCCCGCGGCCACCTGCTGGGCGGCGCTGTAACGAGGCGTGTAGAAGCCGTCGACCCAGGTGGCTGCGGCGCGTCGGCTGCGGCGCATGTCGGGCACGTAGACCCACATGCGATCGGATTCCTTGTAGCGGGTCCGAACGCGCTCCGGGCGCATCTGCCGCCACGCCAGGTGGCGGGCGTGGAAGGGCTCGTAGAAGCGGCCGCCGCCCACCCAGATGTTCTCGTTCGCCTCGGGCACGGTGTAGTCGTCGTCGGGCAGGTCCGCGCGATTGCGGGTCTGCACTTGGAAGAACTCGCCCTCGTACTCCTCGACACCTCCGATGCGGCTGGGCATGTCGGTGATCTTGAAGCTCCCCGCAGGCCCGGCGCCCCGGTAGCGGAGCTCGAAGTTCCAGGCCCAGCGCGTGCCGGCGTCGTCCGCTCGGGGATCGAGCCGGTCCAGCGGGAAGGGCAGACCTGCCACGTAGTCGTGGAGGTTGCCGTCGTCGTCCAGGCGGACCTTCTCCCAGTGACGCAGGGTGGCGTGGGAGTAGAACGGGGCCGTGGGGTAGCGGCGGTGGCAGGGGCCCAGCTCCATGCGCATGCCTTCGAAGAAGAAGGCCTGGCGCCAGTTCCAGACCTCCGGCGGAAGCAGGCTGCGCAGTGCGATGAGGTTGTCCAGGCCGAGGACCATCCCCTCTTCGAGCTGGATCCCGGTGTCCGCACCCGTGCCGTCGTCGTCGCCCGCGCTGATCACCGGGCAATCGCCCTCGGCGGGCGGGACGGCCTCGGCCGGGCCGGCGGCGAACGCAAGCGGAAGCAGCAAGCTGAGAGCGGCGCGGCGCATGGGTCCTCCGGCGACGGTCGCGCGATTCTATCGTACCCTTGCCCGCGGGGAGGATCGCGTGTCCCGACGCTCCATCGGCTTCCCGCTCACCATCGGCATCGTGCTGTCGGTTCTGGCCCTGGCGCTGGGCGTGGGCTGGCAGATCCTGGTGGTGTCGGACCTGGCGCCCGTGGCGCGCGGGCTTACGGGCGTGCACTGGCTGCTGCTGATCCTCGGGGGCATCTTCTTCCTGCTGATCATCTTCGGCCTGATCCTGCTGTGCGCCTGGCTGGTCCGCGAGATGCGCTTCAACCAGCGTCAGCAGGCGTTCCTGGACGCCGTGACCCACGAGATGAAGACGCCGTTGGCGTCCCTGCGCCTCTACCTGGACACCCTGCGCGCCCGCGATCCCGCGCCCGAGCGTCGCCGCGAGTTCCTGGAGCGCATGGGGGAGGATCTCGACCGGCTCCAGCGCACCGTCGAGCTTCTGCTGGCGGCGGCCCGCGCCGAGGACCGCGCGCGCCCCCCCCGCAGCGAGCGCGTGGAGCTGGCGCCGCTGCTGGAGCGCTGCATCGGCGAGGTGCGGAGCCGGCACGCGCTTCCCGAGGGTGCGATCCAATTCAAAGATCGCGGGGAGGCTGCGGTGCGCGGCGATGCCGAGGAGTTCGGCGTAGTCTTCGGAAACCTGCTGGACAACGCGATCAAGTACTCACCGCAGCGGGTCCAGATCGAGGTCGCGGTGGAGGAGGGCGCCGGCCGCGTGGTCGTGGAGATCGCCGATCGCGGAATCGGCATTCCGCGCGGCGAGCTGCGCAAGGTCTTCCAACGCTTCTACCGGGCCGGCCTCGACGTGCAGCGCAAGGCGGCGGGCCTGGGCCTGGGTCTGTTCATCGTTCGCAGCCTGGTTCTGCGTCACGGCGGGCGCGTGGTCGCTCGCAGCGAGGGCATCGGCAAGGGCAGCCGCTTCGCGGTGACGCTGCCCGCAGCCGCTCCCGCCGAGGCCACGGAGGCCGCTCCGCTCCATGTCGCGCATCCTGGTCGTTGAGGACGAGGCGCATATTGCCGACGGGCTCCGCTACAACCTCGAGGCGGAGGGCCACGACGTCGAGATCGCGTCCGACGGCCGCGCCGCGGCGGAGCGCCTGGCCGATGCCCAGCGGCCCCTGGACCTGGTGGTCCTGGACCTGATGCTTCCCGAGATGAACGGGTTCGAGGTCGCGCGTCGGGCGCGTGCCGCGGGCAACTACGTGCCGATCCTGATCCTCACGGCCAAGGACTCGGCCGAGGACATGGTGCGAGGCCTCGAGGAGGGCGGCGACGACTACCTGACGAAGCCGTTCCAGCTGGATGAGCTGCTGGCCCGGGTGCGGGTGCTGCTGCGCCGGCGGCGTTGGGACGGAGTAGACCCCGACGGGGAGGGGCCGCGCTCCGAGCAGTTCGGGGACGTGACGGTCCACTTCGATCGCTTCGAGATGGAGACGCCCCGCGGCCTGGTCGCGCTGACGACGCGGGAGGTCGCGCTGCTGCGGGCGCTGATCGACCGCGAGGGGCAGGCGGTTCCCCGGGGCGACCTGCTCGAAGAGGTGTGGGGCCTCAAGCCGGGCACCCGAACCCGGGTGGTGGACAGCTTCGTGGCCCGGCTCCGCAAGTACATCGAGACCGACCCCTCGCATCCCCGCCACATCGTCTCCGTGCGCGGACACGGCTATCGTTTCATCCGATGAGCGACATCCTGACCGTAGGCAAGCTGATGAGCCCCCCGTCTCTGTGCCTCTCCCCGGAGACCAGCGTTCGGGACGCGGAGCGGCGCCTGGGCGAGAGCCGTGTGACGGGGGCGCCCGTGGTGGACGAGTCCGGGCATGCCGTCGGCGTGATCTCCCAGCACGACCTGATCGTGCACCTGGCGGGCATGACCACGTCCGGCGAGGCGGGTCACTTCTTCACCGACGTGGACGACTACCGCGAGCTGGCCGCGGTCCCGGCCGATCGCTCGGTGACGCCGGTGTCCGAGATCATGACGCGCGACGTGGTGTGCGTGGATCGCAGCACGTCGGTGGTCGAGGCCGCGGTATTGATGCGCAGCAAGCGCATCCATCGGCTGCTGGTGACCGAGTCGGGCGTTCTGGTGGGGCTGGTCAGCTCCCTCGACCTGCTGGCGGCGGTGGAAGCCCCGGCCTGAGCCCTTGTGGGCCCGGGTGGCGGCTGCCACCCTCCGGTTGTGGACGAGCCGCTTCGCTACCTGGTGCGCCCCGAGCTGCGTGATGCGACGTTGGTCCTGGCGTTCGAGGGCTGGAACGACGCCGGCGAAGCCGCCACCTCGGCCGTGCGTTACGTGGTCGACGCCCTGGGTGCGGCGCCCCTGGCGGAGATCGATCCCGAGCCGTTCTTCGACTTCACGGTGCGTCGGCCGCGGGTGGAGATCGCCGACGACGGCGTGCGCCGCATCGCGTGGCCGGTAACCGAGCTGCGCTACGGGAGCGCGGATCCGGAGCGGGATCTGGTGCTGGGTCTGGCCATCGAGCCGCACTTTCGTTGGCGTCTGTACGCGGATCGCATTCTCGAGCTCGCGCGTGAGCTGCGCGTGTGCCGCGTGGTCCTGTTGGGGGCCTACCTGGCCGACGTGCTCTACTCACGCCCCGTCGGTGTCAGCGGTTTCGCGACTCCGCCGGACCTCCTGGATGCCCTGGGCGTTACGCCGTCGGCCTACGAGGGTCCGACGGGCATCGTCGGCGTATTGGCCGAGCGCTTCGCCCGCGAGAAGCTGCCGATGATCTCGCTGTGGGCCGCGCTGCCCCACTACATCAGCGCCCAGCCCAACCCGCGCGGCGCCCTGGCGCTGATGCAGGTCCTCGGCCGCGTCCTGGACCTGAAGCTCGACACCAAGCCGCTGGAGGGGCTGGCCGCCGAGTTCGAGGAGCGCATCGCCGCGCTGGTGGCTTCGGACCCGGATCTCTCCGAGTACGTCAAGCAGCTCAAGCGCCGCGAGTTCGCCCAGTAGCCCTGCGTTCGGGGACGTTCCTGCGTAACTGCACTGAGTGCCACCCCTGAATCCAGGACTGGTACTGAATGCAGTTATGCAGGAACGTCCCTCAGTGCAGGCTAGAGCTCGATCGATTCCTCGATGAGCATCACGGGGATCGAGTCGTCGACGATGTAGAGGACCTTGCCGTCCTCCCGGAGCAGGCCCTCTTCGATGGGCTTGCCCACCGCGTCGCCGCCGCGGTTGCGCAGCTCGCGGGTGCGAATGCGCTCGTTGAGCCCCGCGAGCACGTCGTCGCCGGCCATCGTGACCGGCTGGCGGGTCTCGGGACAGACCAGAATTTCGAGAAGCTCGGGATCGACCGGCATCGAGGCCCCCCTCAGCGAAGCACCGACGAAGGGTAGTCCAGGATGCGACGGGCGACGATCAGCTGGTTGATCTGCTGCGTCCCTTCGAAGATGTCGTTGATCTTGGCGTCCCGCATCCACTTCTCCGCCAGCATGCGGGTCGAGTAGCCCGGGGGACCCAGCAGCTCGACGGCCTTCTGGGTGATCCGGGTGACGGAGAGGCCGGCCTTGGCCTTGGCCATGGAGGCCTCCAGGCTGTTGGCCTTCCCGAGGGACAGCATGCGGGCCGCCCGCCAGGTGAGCAGCCGCGCCGCCTGAAGCTCGGCCTGCATCTCGAGCAGGTCGCGTTCGACGGCGCTCTGCTCGTGCAAGCCGGCCTCCCAGCGCACCCGGATGCCGTTGCGCTCCAGCTCCTCCAGGGTGAAGTCCAGGGCCGCGCGTCCCACCCCCACGGCCATGGCGGCCACGATGGGCCGGCTGGCGTCGAAGGTGGCCATGGCGCCCTTGAAGCCCTTGTCGCCGGTCTTCTTGGCGTCGCGCTTCTTGACCTCGGCGCTGCCCAGGAGGTTCCCGCGCGGCACGCGGCAGTCCTCCAGCACCAGGGTCGCCGTGTCCGAGGCGCGGATCCCGAGCTTCTTCTCGCAGCCCTCGAGCTTCATGCCCGGCGTGCCGGCGGGCACCACGAAGGACTTGATGCCGGCGCGGCCGGCACTGCGGTCCACCGTGGCCCAGATCACCACGAAGCCGCCCTCGGCCTGGGAGGCGCCCTCGCCGGCGGTGCAGAAGATCTTGGTTCCGTTGAGCACCCACTCGTCGCTGGACTCGTCCAGCTCGGCGGTGGTCTGGATCGCGGCGGCGTCGGATCCGGCCGCGGCCTCGGTGATCGCCATGGCGCCCCAGATGGGGTGGCCCCCCTCGGCCCGGAAGCCCGAGAGGAAGCGCTTGCGCTGCTCGGGGGTACCGGCCGCGGCGACGGCCGAGCCGCCCAGGGCCGGGGTGGGCATGCGCAGGTAGAGGGCGGCGTCGCCCCAGCACAGCTCCTCGGCCTGCACGCAGACCTGGATCATGCCGTCGGTCTCGTCCCCGAGCTTCGCCGTCGAGGCCGGGCGCTTGCGCCCCGTCTCCCAGTACCAGTCCACCCACTCCCGGGGCAGGTCGTGCTCCTGCTCGTCGTACTTGCGACTGATGGGGCGCATCTGCTCGCGGGCGACGCGGTTGTAGTAGTCGCGGGACTCCACGGTGCTGGGGGTCGGCTCGAACGAGATCGCCATGGCTTCTCCTCAGACCAGCGCCAGGGCTTCGAAGCAGGCGAAGCCGCGCGCGTTGCGCAGATGCATCTCGGGCAGGTACTCGCGGGTGTAGCCGTGGCCGCCCAGCACCTGCACCGCTCCGTCGGTGACCGTCAGGGAGACCCGGCGCGCCTGGTCGATGGCCAGGGCGGCCTCGCGCGTGGCGTCCTCGCCGCGATCCAGCTTCCAGGCGGCCTCCCAGGCCAGCAGGCGTGCGCCGTCGATCTCGATGGCCATGTCCGCCAGCTTGAAGGCGATGGCCTGCTTGGCGGCGATGGGCCCGCCGAAGGCCTCGCGCTGCTTGGCGTACTCGCGGGCCACCTCGTAGGCCGCCCGCGCCACACCGACCGCCATGGCGGCCAGGGCGGTGCGCCCCTGGGTCACCACACGCGCCCAGTCGCAGCCGGCCTCGCCGCCCAGCCGGGCCGAGGCCGGCACGCGCACGTCCTGGAGGCCCAGCTCCACGGTGGGCAGGGCCCCGATGCCCATGTAGCGGTCCGGGGTGGCTGTCAGGCCCTGGGCGTCCCGGGGCACGACGAATGCTTGCGGCGTTCCGCCCTCATCGGCCACCACCAGCGTGACGTCGCCCCCGTCGATCCAGGGCACCAGGCACTTGGCTCCCGAGAGCACGTAGGCATCGCCGTCACGGCTCGCCGTGGTGCGGGGCCGGAAGGGGTTGCTGTCGTGGCGCGGCTCGGCCACGGCCAGCGAGCCGGGCACGAACGACTCGCCCGCGAAGCGGGGCAGGAGCTCGGCCTGCTGCTGGTCGCTGCCGAACTCCGTCACGGGCAGAGCCACCAGTGCCGGGGAGAGCGCCGCCAGGGCGATCGACAGGTCGCCCCAGGCCAGCTCCTCGGCCACCAGCACGCCCGTCACCGCGCTGCGCTCGCCGCCGCCGCCGTGCGCCTCCGGCAAGGCGTTGGCCACCAGCCCCAGCTCGTGGGCCTGGGCCAGCACGCCGTCGGGCAGCTTGCGGGACTCGTCGGCGTCTCGCGCGGCCTCGCGGATCTCGTTCTGCGCGAAACCGCGCACGGTGTCGATGATCAGAGCCTGCTCTTCGTTCGGTTCGAAGTCGATCATGCGCGCCCCATCTTGTTTAGATCCGCTCCAGGATGGTGGTGATGCCCATGCCGCCGCCGATGCACATGGTGACCAGGCCGGTGGTCAGGTCGCGGCGCTCGAGCTCGTCGAGCACGGTGCCGATCAGCATCCCGCCCGTCGCGCCCAGCGGATGCCCCAGGGCGATGGCGCCGCCGTTCACGTTGATCTTGTCGTGGGGGATGCCCAGATCCTTCATGACCTTGAGCGGGATGGCTGCGAAGGCTTCGTTGACCTCCACCAGGTCGATGTCGGACACCTGCATGCCCGCCTTGTCCAGGCAACGCTTCGTGGCCGGCACCGGCGCCGTCAGCATGATGACCGGCTCGTCGCCGGCAGTGGCCATGGCGCGGATGCGTGCGCGCGGCTTCCAGCCCTGGGCCTTGGCGTACTCCGGCGACGCCACCACCACCGCCGACGCTCCGTCGACGATGCCCGACGAGTTGCCGGCGTGGTGGACGTGGTTCACGCCGTCGATCTGCGGGTAGACCTGCTTGGCCTTCTCGTCGAAGGTCAGGGAGTCGCCCTTCTGCACGTAGCTGCCCATCTTCTCGAACGAAGGCGCCAGCTGGCCAAGCGACTCGGCCGTGGTTCCGGCGCGCGGGTGCTCGTCGCGCTCCAAGGCGACGTTGCCCTCGGCGTCGCGCACCGGCACCAGGCTCGCGTCGAAGCGGCCCTCCTTCTGCGCCAGCGCGCAGCGTTCCTGGCTGGCGGCCGCGAAGGCGTCGCAGTCGTCTCGAGAGAAGCCCTCGAGCGTGGCGATCAGGTCCGCGGAGATGCCCTGGGGAACCAGCGGGTGCAGCTCGCGAAGATGGCGGTTGTGGCCGTCGAGGCCCGACTTGTCGGCGCCCATGGGGTTGCGGGACATGGACTCGACACCGCCGCCCACCACCAGATCCTGCTGCCCGGCCATCACGCCCATGGCTGCGAAGTTGACGGCCTGCTGGCCGGAGCCGCAGAACCGGTTCAGGGAGACGCCGGTGGCCTCGTTGGGCCAGCCGGCCGCCAGCACGGCCATGCGGGCCACGCAGCCGCCCTGCTCCCCGGTCTGGGTCACGCAGCCCACGACCACATCCTCCACGTCGCGGGCGTTCAGGTCGTTGCGTTGCACCAGGGCATTCAGTGTCGTTGCGAAGAGCTCCTGGGCGTGGACGCCGGAAAGGGCTCCCGTCTCGGCCTTGCCGCGTCCCCGCGGCGTGCGGACGGCGTCGATGATCCAGGCCTCACCCATGGGGTTTTCCTGCCTTTCTTCGCGAGGTTTGCGTCTTGGGACAGGGCTCCGGGCGGGCACCCGTCGCGGACCGATTCTCGAGTCAGCGCCGGATTCTATCAGGAGGATCGGCCCGCTGCCCGTGGTCCAGCGCGTCGTAGCGTCCGCAATTCGCGCTCTTAGACGGCCCAAATCGCACGCCATCTTGACGCCACACCGGTGACGTTGTAACCACCGGCGCGTCACGGGTCGAGTGTGAGGGCGGTCCCCCGCCTCACGCGCGATAGCGGTTTCATCGGTCGCGCTGAGAGCCTGGGTCGACCGGTTTGCGGAAAGGACGCGTCGCCAGGCATGAAGACCGCTGGTCAAGGTCGACGGTTCGGGGTTGCACTCGGAATCGGGGCGGTCGTGGCGGCGGGGCTCCTGGCCCTCGCTGGACTCGATGCCCGCACGGCGCGAGCCGCCGCGGATTCGGCGGGCCAGAACGGCGAAGCCCACGCCGCCGCCTCTACGACGCGGGTGGCCGGGAGCATCTGCGAGGCCCAGGAGCTGAAGGCCCTTGCCGCCGAGCGCTCCGACATCCGTGTCGAGATCCCCCCGGAGTACGACAAGCCGTACCCGTCGCTGTCCGCCTGCCGCTCCCACGAGCTGGCCTGGGACGCGGCGGGCCTCGGGCCCCAGCAGCCGATCCCCTTCAGCCACAAGCACCACGCCGGCCAGTACGAGATCTCCTGCCTCTACTGCCACTCGGGCACCGATCGCTCTCGCTTCGCCGGCGTGCCGTCGGTCGAGCTCTGCATGGGCTGCCACAGCCAGTTCTCGGCCGACTACGACCAGGAGTTCGAGGGCATCCGGATCCTCAAGGAGCACTGGGGTCACTCCTACGTCGAGGAGAACGGCAAGTGGCTGATCCAGGAGCGCGACGCGGCCCAGGCGCGCCCCATCGTCTGGCAGCAGATTCATCGGCTGCCCGAGCACGTGAAGTTCCGCCACAACCGGCACGTGGCGGCGAATGTGGACTGCAACACCTGTCACGGCAACCTGCGCGACGAAAACCCGGTGAAGGTCGAGGCGCTGGACAAGCTCCACCTGGTGCCGGACACGCGCTGGTGGAAGTACGGCATTCCCACCAAGAAGCTCGAGATGGGGTGGTGCATCCAGTGTCACCGCCAGAGCGAGGCGTCCCAGGACTGCCTCACGTGCCACCACTAGGAACCTCGATGTCTGAACTCGATCGTCGGGACTTTCTCAAGCTGGTCGGCGTCGGAGCGGGCGCTGCGGCAGCCGCCGGCTGCTCGGATCCGGTCGAGAAGCTGATCCCGTACGTGATCCAGCCCGAGGAGATCACCCCCGGGATCCCGGTCTTCTACGCCTCCACCTGCCGCGAGTGCCCGGTGAGCTGCGGCCTGCACGTGAAGACTCGCGAGGGCCGCCCGATCAAGCTCGAGGGCAACCCGGAGCACCCCATCAACCAGGGCACCCTGTGCGCCCGGGGCCAGGCCGGCATCGGCCGCACCTACCACCCGGACCGCTTCGCCGGGCCCATGGCCCGCGGCGACGACGGCGCCCTCCAGGCCGTGAGCTGGGACGAGGCGCTGGGTCGGGTGGCCGAGCGCATCCAGGCCAACCCCGGCGGCACCTACGTGCTCGGCGGGGACGTGGGCCCCACGGCCAACGCCGCCGTCGACCGCTTCGTCCAGGCCAGCGGCGCCGGTGGCCGCGTCGTCTATGAGCCGCTGGCGCCCGAGGCCCTGCGCGAGGCATCGCGTGCCCTGTACGGCGAGCCGCGCATCCCCCGCATCGACCTCTCCGAGGCGGATCTGATCATCGACTTCGGCTCGGACGCCCTGGAGACCGGCCTCAGCCCCACCGAGCACGCCCGCCAACTGGCCCAGGCGCGCGACCTGTCCAAGCACGGCGGGGCCAGGCTCGTCTACGTCGGGCCGCGCCTGTCCATGACCGCGTCCAACGCGGACGAGTGGATCACCGCCCGCCCGGGCACCGAGGGGATCGTGGCCCTGGCCGTGGCCTACGTGGCCGTGCGCGCCCGGGGCGGAGACACCTCGGTCCTGGCACGGCTGGGCAGCGTCACGCCGCAGGATGCCGCCGCCCGCGCCGACGTTCCGGCCGAGGTCATCGAGCGCCTGGGGCGCGCGGTCGCCAAGGCCAAGCACCCGGTTGCGCTGCCGCCGGGCGCGGCTCTGGCCAGCCGCCGTGCCGTGGCCTCCGCCGCCGCCGTCATGCTCCTGAACCACGTGGTGGGCGCGGTCGGCAGCTCGGTGCACCTGGAGCCCGAGCCCGAGGGCCGCGCGCGAGCCAGCCACCGCGAGGTGCTGCGCCTGACCGAAGCCATGAGCTCGGGCAAGGTATCGGTCCTCATCATCCACGACGCCGATCCGGTGTACTCGCTTCCCGCCTCCTCCGGCTTCGCCGAGGCGCTGGCCAAGGTGGACCTGGTGGTCTCCACCGCCTCGATGATCGACGAGACTGCCGCGCAGGCCCATGTGGTCCTACCCGACCACACTCCGCTGGAGTCCTGGGGCGATGCGGAGCCGCGGCCGGGCGTGCGCTCGCTGCTCCAGCCGACGGTCCGGCCCCTGTTCGACAGCCAGGCCCTGGTGGACACGCTCTTCGCCGTTGGCCGGAAGGCCGGCGCCCCGCTGCCCGACACCAGCTTCCGCACCCAGCTGGAACAGGCCTGGGCGGGCACCGACTTCCGCGCGGCCCTGGCACGCGGCGGCTCGTTCCGACCCGCGGCCTCCGTGGCGCCCGCGCTGGCCGGCTCGGCTCGGCTCCAGGTGGCCGAGCCCATGCTGGACGGGGAGGGAGACCTGACCCTGCTGGCCTTCCCGCACCCCTTCCTCTACGACGGCCGCGGCGCCAACCTGCCCTGGCTCCAGGAGATCCCGGACCCGGTCACCAAGGTGGCGTGGCAGTCCTGGGCCGAGGTCAGCCGCGGAACCGCCGAGCGCCTGGGGCTCAGCGTCGGCGACGTGGTCACCGTGGCGACCACCGCCGGCAGCATCGAGCTTCCCGTGCTTCCCCGCGGTGGCCTGCGCGACGACGTGATCGCGATTCCGATGGGGCAGGGCCACACCGTGGGTCACTACGCCTCCCTGGCGGGAGACGGTCAGCCCGGAGAGGCCCGCGGGGTCAGCGTCCTGACGGTCCTGCCCTCGGTGACCGACGAGAACGGTGGCCGTGCCTGGCTCACCTCCCGCGTCAAGCTCACCCGGACGGGCCGCCATCAGCGTCTGCCCATCGCCCAGGCCAGCGACAACAAGCGCGAGCGGATGCTGGGCGAGGCCCTGCCGCTGGCCACCGTGCTGGGCGAAGGCCATGGCGACGACGCCCACGGCGGTCAGCACGGCCAGGCGGACCTCGGTCCGGTCTACGCCCGCGAGCATTCGCCCATCGTCGCGTACGACAAGGCCGACGACTCCACCCAGGAGAGCCCCTACCGCTGGGGCATGGCCATCGACCTGGACAAGTGCACCGGCTGCAGCGCCTGCGTCGCCGCCTGCTACCTGGAGAACAACATCCCCGTAGTCGGCGAGGAGGGGACCCTGCGCGCTCGCCAGATGAGCTGGATCCGCATCGAGCGCTGGGTGGGCGAGGGTGAGGTCCAGTTCGGCGACTCGCCGGAGCGCAAGCGCCGGATCCGGCCGGACAGCGAGCAGTTCGGGGAAACCGATGTCCGCCACTCGCCGATGCTGTGCCAGCAGTGCGGCGCGGCTCCGTGCGAGTCGGTCTGCCCGGTCCTGGCCACGTACCACAATCCCGAAGGCCTCAACGGGATGGTCTACAACCGCTGCGTTGGCACGCGGTACTGCTCGAACAACTGTCCGTACAAGGTGCGGCGCTACAACTACTTCGACTACTCGGGGAACAACTGGCCCGGCCTGATGCGTCTGATGCTCAACCCGGACGTGACCGTGCGCGGGCAGGGCGTGATGGAGAAATGCACGTTCTGCGTGCAGCGCATCGAGGCGGCCCGCCAGCCGGCGAAGGACGAGAACCGGCTGATCCGGGACGGCGAGGTCGTGACGGCCTGCCAGCAGGCCTGCCCCAGCCGCGCCATCCGCTTCGGCAACGCCAAGGACCCGGCCAGCGTCGTCACCCAGACCGCCGACGACAAGCGCAGCTACCACGCGCTGCACGTCCTGAACACCCGATCCGCGATCACCTACCTGGCCAAGGTGACGCGCGGCTCGGTGGAGGGCTGATCCCCATGGCGCCGCCGCCTGCCGAATCTGTCGCCGCCCGGATCGCCCCGGCCCCCTTGCAGCGCGACTCCAAGATCAACCGGGACCTGCTCTCGGTGATGGATCCGCCGAGCCTGAAGTACTTCCTGCTTCTGGGGCTGGCCATCCTGGGTGTGGTGCAGGCCGCGACGACGCTGCTCTGGCAGACCTGGGAGGGCCTCGGGATCGCCGGCTATGCCCACCCGATCTTCTGGGGCGTCTACATCGTCACCTTCGTGTTCTGGGTCGGTATCGCCCACGCCGGGACGCTGATCTCGGCGATCCTCTACCTCTTCCGCGCCAAGTGGCGAAACGCGATCAACCGCAGCGCCGAGGCGATGACCGTCTTCGCCGTCATGACCGCCGGCCTGTTCCCGCTGATCCACATCGGACGCATCTACAAGTTCTACTTCCTGCTGCCCTACCCGAACCAGCGCGGCCTGTGGGTCAACTTCAAGAGCCCGCTGCTCTGGGACGTGTTCGCGATCGGCACGTACGCGACGATCTCGATCGTCTTCTTCTACGTGGGCCTGATTCCCGACCTGGCCATCGCACGGGACCGCTCCACGGGCTGGCGCAAGCTGCTCTACTCGGCGCTGTCCCTGGGCTGGCAGGGCACCAGCCGCCAGTGGAAGTCGCACAACCGGACCGTGCTCCACCTCTCGGGGCTGGCCACGCCGCTGGTGCTCTCGGTCCACAGCGTGGTGTCCTGGGACTTCGCGGTGTCCATCGTGCCCGGCTGGCACGCCACGATCTTCGCGCCCTACTTCGTGGCCGGCGCGATCTTCTCGGGCTTCGCCATGGTGCTGACGGTGATGATCCCCGTGCGCCGGATCTTCGGCCTCGAGGAGTACATCACCGACTATCACTTCGAGAACATGGCGAGGTTCATCCTGTTGACCTCGACCATCGTCGCCTATGCCTACGGCGTCGAGTACTTCATCGCCTGGTACAGCGCCGTCGAGCCCGAGCAGACCGCGTTCTTCATGCGCGCCTTCGGGCCGTACTGGATCTCGACCTGGATCATGATCCTCTGCAACGGGGTCTTTCCGCAGCTCTTATGGATCCCACGCCTGCGCACCAACGTCGCGTTCCTGTTCGTCCTCGCCGTGCTGATCAACATCGGCATGTGGTTCGAGCGCTACGTGATCATCGTGGGCTCGCTGTCGCGTGAGTACGAGACCGCCGTCTGGGGCCTCTACATCCCCAGCGCGCCCGAGCTCTCCATCCTGGCGGGTAGCTTCTGCTGGTTCGGGATGTTCTTCCTGATCTTCATCAAGATCTTCCCGGTGGTGGCCATCGCCGAGGTGAAGGAGCTGGCGATCCACGAAAGGGCCCACGGAGGAGCGCACTGATGCCGAAGCTGGTGGGCGTCTTCGAATCCCCCGGTCCGGTCAAGGGCGTGGCGGGCAAGCTCCAGGGGCGGGGTTTCCGCAACCTCGAGATCTACTCGCCGGCCCCGTTCCCGGAGCTGGACGATGCGCTGGACAGTCGGCCCAGCCCGGTGCGCCTCTTTACCTTGGTGGGCGGCCTGGTGGGTGTGGTGACCGGCTACGCCATGACGATCTGGATGTCGCTGGACTGGCCGATCATGATCGGCGGAAAGCCCTTCGCCTCGATCCCGCCGTACACCATCATCGCGTTCGAGCTGACCATCCTGATCGGCGGCCTCATGACCGTGCTGGGTCTCTTCGCGGTGGGGCGGCTGCCGCGGATCGGTCTGGACAGCGCCTACAGCGTGCGTTTCTCCGCCGACGACATCGGCCTCGCCGTGGAGTGCGAGGACCGCGACGTAGCGGAGCTGGAGGCGCTGCTGCGCGACTCCGAGGCGAAGGAGGTGACCCTTGTCGAGGCGTAGCCCGATGGCGGTCCTCGTTGTCTTCGCCACCACGCTAGGGACTGGGTGCTGGGAGCAGATGGACGACGGGAAGTGGTTCCCGCAGATGAAGCGGCAGCCCACCGTGCAGGCCTTCGAGGACACACAGCTGCCCGGTCAGCCCCAGGGATTCACGCCGCCCGATGGCACGGTTCCGATCGACGGGGGCGAGGCGCCGGTTTCCAACGTGATCGACGCCGAGTCCAGTGTAATCCCGAACCCCGTGGAGGCCGACCTGCGCTCCCTGGAGAACGGGCGCATCCAGTACGAGACCTTCTGCGCCACCTGCCACGGACACACGGGGCTGGCCGACGGCCCCGTCGCCAAGGTCTTCCTGGGCGTGCTGCCGCTGGTGGGCTTCGTGGTGGCCCGGACCGACGGGCACATCTACACCACGATCCGCTACGGGCGCCGGCGCATGCCGACCTACGGCCGCATCCCGGCCAGCGACCGCTGGGACATCGTGAACTACGTGCGTTACCTCGACCAGAAGGGAGGCCGGCCGTGAGCGCCGCCGCTCCCGCAGAGCAGCCGCAGCATCGCGGTCTCCCCCAGCCCCTGGCCGCCATCTGCGCCGGCCTGGTGCTGGTGGGCGCGGCCGGGTTCCTCTACGGCCTGAGCTCGGATCCCGAGACCGCCTGGCGGGCCTTCCACGTCAACTTCATCTGCTGCGCGGCGCTGGCCCAGGGCGGCCTGCTGTTCTCGGCCATCCTGGTGGTGGTGGGCGCGCGCTGGCCCGGCCCGGTTCGG